>CALUTX010000153.1 GCA_944323815.1 uncultured Parabacteroides sp.
TTGAACTTTGTGCGTGTTCCTATAGGGCGGACTTCAAACATAGAATCTATTGATTGGCAACTTGCTGACATTCATTATTAATAATATAAAGTATTAGAATTAAAGTTCTTGTCTGCCGGTACGCTTGCGAAAGCGGAGGGCAGCACACAAAAAAGGCTCCGGATCTGGAAACGGTTTCGGGGCTCTTTTTTAATGGACAATTGATAATGGACAATTGACAATGGACAATTGACAATTGGGAGATGGAGTTTCTGGTTAGTGTTTTTCGGTATTTGCTGAAGTAGGCTTTTGGACTTGCTGAAGTGTTCGCCGGAACTTGCTGAAGTGTCCGTCTGGACTTCATGAAGTTCAGGCCGGTATTTGCTGAGGTGCGGGTGCGTATATACTGAAATGTCTTCGACATGTAGAGCAAGCCTGTCATGACGAAGACGTTATTTTTGTTCTCCCCTTGCGGGGTAAAGAGGTTAAATAAGGAACGACAAATAATTATTGGACGGGAATATATCCCACTTCTTTTACGGTTACTTGTCCTTCTGCCGAGAGAATGTAGTCAATAAAGGGTTTTACCTTGCTCTCGTTCTTTGTTTCGTAGTAATAAAAGAGGGGACGGACAATCGGGTATGTTTTATTCTTTGCGTTCTCAAAAGAGGGTTCCGTGTACGTTTTGCCAGCGTCATACGATACATGGATGGCTTTTACGTCTTTGTTCAGATAAGCCAACCCTACGTAGCCGATGGCTCCTTTTGTCTGGCTGACGGACTGGATGATGGCACCTGTGGCAGGCATGCTCAAAATGCCGTTCATGTAGTTCTTGTTCTTCAAAACACTTTCCTTAAAGAATTCATACGTTCCGGAAGAGGTTTCACGCGAATAGGCGACAATCTTCATGTCAGCGCCTCCCACTTCTTTCCAGTTCTTGATTTTGCCGGTGAAAATACCTTCCAACTGTTCGCGGGTCAGATTAGTGACCTTGTTGGATGGATGGACGACAACCGCTAATGCGTCATACGCAATCACTACCTCTTTTGTATTCTTTTTCGCCTCTTGCAGTTTAATCCGTTCATCAAACTTCATCTTGCGGGAAGTCATGGCGATGTCGGTCGTCCCTTCCATCAATGCCGAGATTCCGACACCCGAACCGCCGCCGGTTACCGTGATTTTGGCAGATGAGTTTTTCTTCATGTAGTTTTCTGCTTCCGTTTGGCTGAGGGGCAGACAAGTGTCACTCCCTTTAATCTTTTGTGCAAATACATCTGATGCAAACAGGCAGGCGGCCATCGCTGCCAGAACAATCGTTTTTTTCATTTTTGCAATTTCTGATTTATGTTTTCGTATGCAAAGAAAACACAGACGTATTGCAGGTGTATGAAACAGATGTTACATTTCTGTTAAAACTTATATTGCAGGCGCAAAGTGAAGACGTCGTCTTTTCGGTCTTGCTCGTATCCGCTTACAAAATCACTCGTTTCGTTAAAGTTGAATTCATAATAAGCCTGTACGCGGATGTGCTTATTGAAACGATAAATCGCTCCGACTCCGACTGTGCTTTGTGCCAAATCTACCTCGGAGGTAAAACTGTTTTCCCTTCCGACTTCGTTGTTTTTCACTCCGGTATTGGGGTCGTAGGCATCATATTTTACGACGGCAGAAAATGGCGAATCCCCGATGTCTTGTATCAGGTAGAAAAAATAACCGATGAAAGGACGTTTGTAAAGGGCGTTTTCCGGCAGGTTTTCCGGGCGTGTCCCGCTGTTCGGGCTTTTGCTGCTCGTGGCGATTCCCGGCTGCGTACCGATAAGTCCTTCGCCGCGTATCGTTGTTTTCCCCCATCCGCTGCGAAACGAGAACTGAGCGTCCAACCCGAAATATTCCCGTTTCATGTAGGTACCTGTTTTCCCTTTGTCGATGGCGACAAAGCGTTTGTCTTGCAGTTCGTAGGCAGTGGTTGTCGGATTATAGACGCCACCGTTGTAGTAAGAGAAGCCGGCTCCCCATTGCCCCCAATTACCGATTTTCTTTTCAGCACCAAGTCGACCGATGAAATCTTTCCGGTTGTCTGTCTCCCGGTTGATACTGTTTCCGGCAAAGATTCCGGCGTCGAGTTTGAGGAAGTTGAGCGGACTGTCTTCGCGCGTCCGGAGCGTCAGCATGGCACCTAAATCACGCTCGTCGGGGAAGAAATATTGAATGACAGTGGCGCGCTCGGGCGATTCAAGACTGCTTGTCGAATAGCTGACCTCATACCCGAAAGGACGGTTGAAAATTCCGGCCATCAGCTGGTTTCGTTTCAACCACGGGTCTTTGATACCGATGTAAAGATCGCGGAAACTAACGCCTTTGTCATTGACCTCGATCTGCACGGCTCCCGTCCCGATCCCGTCATTATATTCAAACTTGACCCGCCCACGTCGGATACCGAAGCGGTTGAAACCTTTGTCTTCATGCTCGTTATCGCCGCCGACCTTTAGTGAGGCGTCTTCTTGTCCATATTGGAATTGTCCTTGAATATAGGCGGATACTTTGAATTTACTTAATTGCTTGACGATTTTGTCTAATGTCGTTGTCTCTTCGGCCAAAGAGTCGACACGTGCGTTTAAGCGATCTGTCGGGGCTTCTTGAGCGTGGATGGGCCAAGAGAGCCACAACAGACCGAATAGGATTTTGATTATTGATCTCATGCTTTGTCTTACTCGCGTTTTTTGCATTTGCAAAATAACATAAACGTTATTTCTCGGATTTGACATACCTATTACATTTCAGTTACAGGTTGCCGACGACGCGCCGCGTATTGGCTGCCCGCTTCTCCAATTCGGTGATAGGCAGTGTGATGACCTTCCCGATGGGTTTCCCGTCCCGGTACGTGACAACACGCAGCCAAGTAGCATCTTTCGGCACGCGGAGCGGTTCGCTGTATTTCGGGGTGAAAGCGTCCGGGTCGGTATTGTCGAACGTATAGTAGATGTCCAGATTTCCCAATTCTGTTTCCAACTTGATTTCCAACGTACCGTCGGCCGTGTAGGAAGGCGTAATGATGGCATTATACATACTGCGGGCATAATTGATTTGAGCAGCATTGGCACGGACGAAATGTTGTTCGACACGCGGCCAGAATTTGTCCCAGTTGGTCTGTTCCGGTCCTGTCCAAAGCACTTCGGCAAGCGCCCAACCGCGTGGCCATGCCATATACTCAGCGTGGCGGAAGGTCGGCACCGATTCGGCCCACAAGTTTCCTTGTCCGCCCAAAATCATCTCGGCGGGTACGCCTTCCGGAACAGGATTGAAGCTATAAGAATCTTTCAAGCGGCACATCGAATAGGTGTCAGGTTCTACCGAAGGTTCGCCTTGCCACAGGTCGATATAGCAATGTTCTGCTGGCGTCATGATGACGTGATGCCCGGCTTTGGCTGCTTGGATACCGCCCTCCATGCCTCGCCAACTCATCACGGTGGCATCGGGCGCTAATCCGCCTTCGCTGATTTCATCCCAACCGATTAATTTTTTCCCTTTTTCCTTCAACAGGCTTTCCATTCGGTGGATGAAATAGCTCTGCAATTCGTTTTCATTTTTCAAGTTCTCTGCCCGCATGCGTGCTTGGCAACGGGGGCATTTGTGCCAAAAGCCTTTGAAGCATTCATCCCCGCCGATGTGGATGTATTCGTCCGGGAACAAGGCAGCGACTTCCGTCAGCACTTTGTCCATAAACTCGAATGTTTCTTCCTTCCCAATGCAAAGCGTGTTTTCGTCTTCACCATAGAATTTGTTTCCGACATTGACCGTCGTCGGCGCTTTCATACAAGCCAATTCCGGATAAGCAACGAGTGCCGCCAGACTGTGGCCCGGCACGTCGATTTCGGGGATGACACGCACATAGCGTTCGGCCGCATACGCCAACACCTCTTTGACGTCTTCCTGCGTGTAGAATCCGCCGTATGTCGCTTCCTCACCTGGTTGTTGTGGCTCACGATGCCACCATTGTCCGACGCGAGGAGCACGCCAAGCACCTACCTCGGTCAAGCGCGGCAATGATTTGATTTCCAATCGCCAGCCCTGATCGTCCGTCAGGTGCCAGTGGAAAACGTTCATCTTATACTCGGCAAGCTCATCAATGTATTTCTTGACCTCTTCTTTCGTGAACCAATGGCGACTGACATCGAGCATCATCCCGCGCCACGCAAACTGCGGTTTGTCTGTAATGTCCACGCAAGCAATCTTCCATACCTTGTTTTTCTGTTCTTCTTTTCCTCTGATTTCTGGCGGAAACATCTGTAACAACGTCTGTACACCGTAGAAGATACCGGCTGGTTGATGTGCCGTGATGGTGACGCCGCTATGCTTGACCAACAAGTGATAACCTTCAGCTCCGAGCGACGTGTCGTCGGTCAGTTTGAAGCGGATGTTTCCCCGTTGTTTCAATCGAAGCTCAAAACCGGTTGCCGGAGCTATTTTACTGTTGAAATAGTGGGCAATCCGTTCGAGTTCAGGGTTGGGCGTCTCGATCGTGATACCCGCGCGCCGCGTCAGTTGGAACTGGTCGGACAAGACCTGCATCTCTTTGGGTTGTGGAATGAATGCCAACGCATTTGTCGGCGTTTCGTTTTGTTGTGTACAGGCCATACTCCCTATGAACAGAGTCGCCGCTGAAAGAATAGATAAGAACGTTTTCATTAAAAAATATGTAACTGTTATTGTGTCTTTGTCTGTTTGAACTTCCCCGCACGGATTTGCGCGTTCAGTTCCTCTACCAAATTTTTATATTGATAACGGTTGCCGCAGAAATGGATTTCCACGAGCGGATGTTTGTCTATAATCTTTTCAAATAGTTCGGCTGCCGTCGGCGTTTTGGGCAATGCTGCATACTCTTCGTAGGTGTAAGAAAGGAATGCGACATGCTGTCCGATTCCGCGGTTGTCGAGCAGAAAACCGTCGGCAAGGGGTGTCGGATAGGGAAGCGAGCGGACATCGCTCACGGCGGGATAGGAAACAATCTTCGTCCCGTCGGCATTGAGCGTGACAGGCACGTTGCGGCTGTAATCGCGCGTCGTTTTATAAATAATGACCGGCGGTCCGGCCTGCCGCGTGTTGCCGGTTATGGCTGTCTGCTGTTGTACTTTTATCACTTGCTTGTCCGTTGTCTTTGTTGTCTCCTTTCGGAGCGAAGAGCATCCCGCTCCCGCCCCGATAAGGGCGAAAAGCAGGATGCTTGTTATTGTTTGTTTGATAGTCATAGCTTGTTTGTTTAACGGTGTAAGATAACCTTTTCCGTCTGGACTCCCTCGTTGGTTGTCACACGCACGATGTAAACGCCGTCTGCCAAACCGTCGACCGGTAATTCATTCGCACCCCGGATACTGCCTGCCAAACGTCCCGAAATATCATACAGCTCTATCTGACGAACCGTCGATGCCGACTGTACGGCAATGCGGTCTGTGTAGACGCGGATAGAGAAGTCGTTGGGAGAGATGGTTTCGTTGGCAGTAGAAGATTCAACTTTCCATCCTTCGATTTCCGCTATTTTATAGAAATAAGTATTGACATTGTCTTCTGCCAATAGAGTTATGTTGTAAGTACCCGGTTCCAAAGCGAATCCCCACAAAATACCAACTTCTTGTTCTTCACCCGGTGCTAAATAGAGTTTGTCCAAAAAAGCTCCAGTTGGGTCATTTAAACTACAAATAATCGTATCCATCTTTTCAGATTCAATACTGATTGCAATATTAGGGTGATATTCGACGCTACTATTATTTTTAATAGTAAAGATTCCTCCTGTTGGTTGTTTATCTGCGTTCTGTAAATATCCAGTCATTTCACCAGATAAGCCAAACAATTCATAGTCCCAACGAATTTCATCTTCTGTTGCAACTAAACGTACATCTCTTATAATTGAGCCATATTCTAAAGGTGCTTCTTTCCAATCCTCTGTCCCTACTTCTCTATAAATAAAGTGTAACTCATAAGTACCGGGATCTATATTAAAGTTTCTTGTTGTAAGCTCTATGCTTGGATAATATTGAAAACCTTCAAGTGTCCAAACATCCTCTAAGACAAATCGTTCTGTTTTTTCTCCCCGAAATTCAAATCCAAACTGAAAATCTTTTTGAACTCCCGTTGCATATTCAATGGAAAGCGAAAGTTTTAATGTATCACCTTGTGCAAAAGAATCTTCGCCCGGAGCAAACGAACGAACGAGCATCCCTTCATGAGAAATACTACCATCTGTTGGTTCTTGAATGCCAACAACAGCAGATTGTTGGGAAGAAAAACCTGTATAACCAGCGTTGTAAATGTCATACGGGTTTAATAAATTCAGGTTGTAATACGCATCGAAATCTCCGTCCCATCCCCAATTGATATGGAAGAAATTATTTGTGTCATAACCATCACAAATGAAGGCATGACCACCCAAAGAAGAGGAAGATGCACTGTAAAGTACAGGTCGCTTTGCTTGCAATTCTGATTTTAATAAGTTTATCCATTCTTCATTGGTATAAGCATCACGAATGACATAGCTAACATTTGCGTCATATCCCATATTTTTAACAAAAGCCGCTGCCATATTAGATGTATAAGCTCCACTGAAATAAGGATCATAATTCATTTCGGCTCCCAAACCGCAGGCTTTCATCAATTCTGCAACAGCTTCTTTTTGGTCAGCTGTTGCGTTTGTTCCATATTCATTTACCATGTTATCCCAGTCGAATGTGTACTGGCTCATGTCTTCTATCCATGTTGTATCTCCGTCCAATACATAACAACCTTGTCCTTTCGCACTTTCTGGATACTTATGATAGTACATGATCTGTGCTGCAGCCGTTGCTACACAACCAGTTAGTGTAGAATCTCCGTCAAGTAACGGACAATTCATGTTGTAAGGACCGCTTTGTCCCCACTTTGCATCAATCAACGGTTCCACTTGTTCCGGAAATTCTCCTGCCCGTGTCTCCGGAGCTTCATACGGCTTGTCCGGCAATGTCCGTGCATACT
>CALUTX010000154.1 GCA_944323815.1 uncultured Parabacteroides sp.
AGAAGCGCGGATGGTTACTGTACTGTTTGGTGTCGCTTCGCCCCACAAGCGGGCTTCGGTCTGTTGCTGGAGCACCATGTGGTCACTCAACAGCTGAGGAAGTTTTACTTTCGCATTCGCCGTCATACTGCATAACAGGCAAAATGCAGGAATCAGATTTTTTACCTTCATGAGAATTAAACATTATGATTAGAGTAATGCCAAAGGTACAACAAATTCCCGAACAGGAAATAACCCCGAACCAAAATTCCATCTTCCTCCGATGTATTTCTTCTTTCCCTAAGGTACATAAAAAATCTCATCCGCATCGTCACAACTTATTCAATTGCGTTGTACTTTTGCGCCCGAAAAAAGATTGGTTAGGTTTATGAAGAAAGGTTTATACGCATTATCCTTCGGCACATTCGGACTGGGGATTGCAGAGTTTGTCATGATGAGTATTTTGCCCGATGTGGCTGCGGGGTTTCACATATCGCTTGCCGAAGCGG
Source organism: uncultured Parabacteroides sp. (assembly GCA_944323815.1). Lineage (GTDB taxonomy): Bacteria > Bacteroidota > Bacteroidia > Bacteroidales > Tannerellaceae > Parabacteroides. The sequence continues at coordinate 489 of CALUTX010000154.1, forward strand.
GTCATTTGATTTCCGCTTATGCCTTAGGGGTTTGCTTCGGTGCCCCGTTGGTGGTCATCGTTGCACGTAACTGGCCGTTGCGCACCATCCTGCTGGCATTGGTAGGACTTTTCATCACAGGAAATGTTTTAATGACTGTTTCGTCTAATTATTGGATGGGATTGGCCGCACGGTTCATCTCCGGGCTTCCGCATGGCGCCTATTTCGGTGTGGGCTCTATCGTGGCAAGCCGGTTGGCGGAAAAGGGGAAAAGTACGTCGGCAGTCGCCACGATGGTGATGGGGATGACGGTTGCCAACCTGTTTGGTGTGCCGGTGGGAAATTTCTTAGGACAAGTGTTGTCATGGCGGCTGGTTTTTCTCGCGGCTGCTTTGTGGGGAGGGGTTACCTTCTGGTTCATCCGCCGTTGGGTTCCGGTGCTGCCGGCACTGCCTGCCAGCCGTCTGAAAGAGCAGTTTCGTTTCTTGAAACGTCCGGAACCGTGGATGCTGATTGCCGCAACAATGTTGGGCAACGGTGGCGCCTTCTGCTGGTACAGCTATATCAATCCGCTGATGACGGAGGTGTCTGGTTTCCCGGTTGGCGTCATGCCGTTCCTGATGTTACTGGCCGGCGGCAGTATGTGCATCGGAAATTATTTGGGCGGACATTTGTCTGACCGATATACGCCGGGGACGGTCGCGATGTCGATGCAGGGATTGCTGTTCGTGTCGCTACTGTTGATTTATTTCCTGGCGCCTTACGGTTTCATTTCGGCCCTGCTGATGTGTGTCTGCACGGGATGCCTTTTTGCCGTGTCCGCGCCGCAGCAGCTTTTGCTCCTTCAATATGCGCCCGGCGGAGAGATGATGGGAGGTGCGATGGTGCAACTGGCGTTCAATCTCGGTAACGCGCTGGGGGCTTACTTCGGCGGACTACCCATCGAGCAGGGCGCAGGCGTCGAGAACACGGCTTTGATTGGCGCACTCTTCGCCATGCTGGGGACATCCGTATTCATTCTCTTTAATTTCATCACTATCCGCACGCAACGCCGGTTGGCTTGGAAAGGGAACATCTGAACTTATTTCCCGAACAGCTTCGGAACGAGGTCTTTCCTTTTCAGTTTTTGCAAGGCACGCATGATGGAGGTTCGATATTCAGGCTTGTACCAGAAGAAAAATTGGCGTTGCGCCAGTTTTTCCTCTTTTGTGCGGGCGGTATAGACCTTCTCCATCGTATAAGGGTTGTAACCGGTGTAATACATCTCTGTGGCCAGTGTCATAGGAGTCGGGGTAAAATCCTGCACCTGCTCCAAATGGAAATGCAGCTTTTTGGTCTTGATGGCCAGATTCACCATATCGACCTCCGTACAACCGGGATGGCTGGATATGAAATAGGGAATCAATTGCTGGTTCAAGCCATGCTGTTTATTCACCCGATCAAATAGTTTTTTAAACCGTTCAAACAGGTCGAATGTCGGTTTGCGCATCATTTTCAACACGCCATCCTCCGTATGCTCGGGGGCTACCTTCAGGCGCCCGGAGACATGATGGGTTATCAACTCTTCCGCATACGCTTGTGCCGACCGATTCAACGCTTCATCGGCATAACGATGCAACAACAAGTCGTACCGCACACCGCTCCCGATAAACGAACGCTTGATTTCCGGCAGGCGGTCTACCTCACGATAAAGCTGCAACAAAGGAGCATGGTCGGCATGCAGGTTTTTACAAATGACTGGCGAAATACAAGAAGGGCGTTTGCAACGGGCACAGATTTCCGGATTCTCTCCCTTCATGCGATACATATTAGTCGAAGGGCCGCCCAAATCGCTGATGTATCCTTTGAAATCCGGCATCTGCGTGATGGCTTTTACCTCCTTCATAATAGATGTTTGGCTGCGTGACGCAATAAATTTCCCCTGATGGGCGGAAATCGTACAAAAAGCGCACCCACCGAAACATCCCCGATGGATATTGACGGAAAACTTAATCATCTCGAAAGCCGGAATCGTCTTTCCTTTATACTTCGGATGAGGCAGGCGGGTATAAGGCAAATCGAACGAAGCATCGATCTCGGCTTCCGTCATCGGAGGGTAAGGCGGATTTACAACAAGGGTATGCGTTCCTACCCGCTGTAAAATACGGGCAGCATGCACCCTGTTCGACTCCTCCTCCACGTGCCGGAAATTCATCGCCTGCTTCCGTTTGTCACGCAAGCACTCTTCGTGGGAAAACAGCGTGACATCACCTGGAAGCGGTTCCACCTTGTCAGTCAAATAAACGGTCTGCGGAATATCCCGAATCGCCTGAAACGGCGTACCCTGTTGCAAGCGACGGACCAGCTCTTTGACTGGCAATTCGCCCATACCGTAAACGAGCAAATCAGCCGGACTCTCTTTCAATATGCCGGGCAGCAATTTATCTTGCCAGTAATCATAATGCGTAACCCGCCGCATCGAGGCTTCAATCCCACCCAGCACAACCGGCACATCGGGATAGAGCGTTTTCAATATTTTTGTATAGACAATACTCGGATAATCCGGGCGCATACCGGGACGGCGATCCGGCGTATAGGCATCATCACTGCGCAATCGCTTATTGGCGGTATAATGGTTGATCATCGAATCCATCGCACCGGCCGAAACACCGAAAAAGAGACGCGGCACTCCCAATTTCTTGAAATCCCGGTAATCGCCCCGCCAATCCGGTTGCGGCACAATAGCCACCCTGAGCCCCATCGCCTCAAGCGTCCGCCCGATAACGGCTGCCCCAAACGAAGGATGATCCACGTAGGCATCTCCGCTGAAAAGTATCACGTCAATAAAATCCCATCCCCGCGCTTCGACCTCTTTTTTCGTGGTAGGCAACCAAGCCTCCGGCCTGTATGTCTTCATAACGTCCCGATTTCCTCCAATGAAAGTCCCGTATATTTAGAAATAGTCTCAACAGGCAGACCGTCGGACTTCATCTCACGTGCCATTCGAAACCGTTCTTCTGTCCGTCCCTTGGCTTGTCCTTCTTCCAGCCCTTTTGCCCGACCTTCTTCCAAGCCTTTTGCCCGGCCTTCTTTAAGGCCCTCGTGACGTGCGCTGCTGATGGTTGTCTTTGCCGTGCTCACGATGTCCCAGAATTTTTCATAGCCGAGCAACTGGGCTTCGGTGAATGCCGACACCTCCAACTGCGTGACCGCCTTGCATATTTCGGGATTGTTCAACAAATCCGGCGACACCTCGATTGTTTTCTCGTTGATTTCCGTCAGATAGCGCAACCAAAGTACCTGCATCTTCTTGTCGCTGAAATTTTTGGGCGTGAACTTCGGCAACTCCACAAAGATGAAGCGCAATCCTTCAATCACTTCCGACGTTTCTTCCACCTCCACAATCCGATAATCATGATAATAAGCCTCCTGATTGGAAAAGGTATCGTTCACGAGATTCAACGAATAAACAGGTTGCAACAGTTCATAATCGTCGCCTGCGTCCAACTGGCTCACGTAAGCCTTCGAAGCATTAAACAACACACGCTGTTTATAAGCGGAAGTCCACATCATCTGCATCTCGACAATAAACTGACGCCCCACCCTGTCCTTGCAACGCACATCGACAATGCTGTCTTTGCTCAGCGGGTTCCGCGGGACCAACTCCGGATTGAGGTACTCCACTTCGCGTACCTCCTCCTCCGGCTTCTCGAACGGCAACAAGGCGTTCAAAAAACTGATGACCAAATCGGGATGTTCGCCAAAGACTTTCTTGAACGTCAAATCGGCTTTGGGATTCAAATATCTCATAACACCTGTCCTCTCCTATTGTTTTATGTTACAAATGTACGCAAAATCCTCGAATTATAGGGCAATTTTTTCATCAAGCCACCAAGTATATTTTCTTCCCCGAAGGGAAAACTATTTTTCCACGGAGGTATTCTCCCCATAAACAATTCTTACCCCAAATGTGTTATAAGGATGTATATATAAACAAGAATAAATATGAATACATTGACAAACGAGAAACTGACCATCGTCGGCGCAGCCGGCATGATTGGTTCAAACATGGCGCAAACCGCCATTATGATGGGACTGACTTCGAACATCTGCCTCTACGACCCCTACGCTCCGGGACTGGAAGGGGTGGCGGAAGAGCTGTTCCACTGCGGTTTTGAAGGGGTGAACATCACCTATACGTCAGACATCAAAGAAGCCCTGACCAACGCCAAATACATCGTCAACTCCGGCGGAGCCGCGCGTAAAGCCGGCATGACGCGCGAAGACCTGTTGAAAGGCAATGCCGCCATCGCGGAAGAATTCGGTAAGAATGTGAAGACCTATTGCCCCGACGTGAAGCACATCGTCGTCATCTTCAACCCAGCGGACATCACGGGGCTGATTACGCTGCTCTACTCCGGCCTGAAGCCTTCACAGGTGACGACATTAGCCGCTTTAGACTCGACCCGTCTGCGCAGCGAACTGGCGAAACATTTCGGTATCCCGATGGACTTAATCACGAACTGCCGCACCTACGGCGGGCATGGCGAACAGATGGCTGTCTTCGCATCGACCGCCCAAGTGGACGGTAAACCGCTGACCGACCTCATCGGCACAGAGGCCCTCACCAAAGAGCAATGGGCTGACATTCAAACCAAAGTGACAAAAGGAGGTGCCAATATCATCGCGCTGCGCGGCCGCTCGTCGTTCCAAAGTCCGGCGTATGTCTCCATCGAAATGATTGCCGCCGCCATGGGTGGACAGCCGTTCCGTTGGCCTGCCGGCACGTATGTCTCCAATGGAAAATTCGACCACATCATGATGGCATGGGAAACCGCCATCACGAAAGAGGGTGTCCTCCTGAAAGCCGTCAGTGGCACACCGGAAGAGGAAACCGCTTTGGAGAAGAGCTACGAACACCTCTGTGCCCTCCGCGACGAGGTCATCTCGCTGGGCGTCTTGCCTCCCGTCAGCGACTGGCACAAGCTGAACCCGAATATTGATTAAATTCTTCCAAAAGCAAATATAAAACACGGATGACGCAACCCACCTAAAGCGCGCGTTATCCGTGTTTTTTCTATATCAAATTTTCCTCCCACTTATTTTCCTCTTCCCTCCTTGTGATATTTTTTAACATCCGGGTACAATATGTGTGCCGGTATCTTCTCGGAAAAATATTACCTTTGTATGATTAGAAGGTATTTGGAAAAGAGACAACAATGACCACACACGAAATAGACGAAAAGAGTTTGATGCTGGCACGCCGGCTCTATGAAACTGGCAAGATTGCGAAAATCGAGATTGGAACGGTAGCCGGTTTGCAAGCCATACACCGATTCATTTTCAACGGACTGTATCCGTTTGCAGGAGAGATACGGCAAAAAAACATCGCCAAAGGGGGATTCCGTTTTGCGAATTGCCTGTATCTCAAAGAGGCGCTCGCAGCCGTAGAGCGTATGCCGGAAGATACGTTCGAACAAATTGTGGAAAAATATGTGGAAATGAACGTCTGTCATCCATTCAAGGAAGGCAACGGGCGTGCTACCCGTATCTGGCTTGACCTGATATTCCGCCGCTCGCTCGGAAAAATGGTGGATTGGAGCCGCATCGACCGCGAAGAATACCTGCTGGCGATGGAACGCAGCCCGATAAAAGACTTGGAAATACGCTCTTTGCTGCAAGAGGCGTTGACAGACCGATAGGACGACCGAGAAATCATTTTCAAAGGATTAGAGATGTCATACTATTATGAAGGGTATGAAAAGCGTCCCGACCGGCCACAAGAGAACATCGCAGACAAATAATTTCCTTACCTTTGCACGAAATTCAGTAAAAGAGCGATGATAGACCGGACGGTTTTTGAGAATAAAAAAGCAGCCTATTACACGTTAGGATGCAAGTTGAATTTTGCCGAAACGTCGGCCATTGGCAAGACGCTTGCCGAAGCGGGCGTGCGCCGGGTACGGCCGGGCGAAAAGGCAGACATTTGCGTAATCAACACCTGCTCGGCGACGGAACTTGCCGACAAGAAGCGCCGCCAGCCCCTCCGCCGCCTCAGCAAGCAGCATCCGGGCGCATTCGTCGTCGTGACGGGTTGCTACGCGCAGCTGAAACCGGGCGAAGTGGCGCATATCGAAGGGGTCGATTTGGTCTTGGGCGCCGAACAGAAACCAGACCTGCTCGCCTATCTCGACAATTTGAACAAAACGACGGGCGACGGCACCAGTATCACCTCTCCCACCAAAGACATACGGACTTTCTCGCCCTCCTGTTCGGCAGACGACCGCACGCGCCATTTCCTGAAAGTACAGGACGGATGCGACTATTTCTGTACCTATTGTACCATCCCGTTCGCACGCGGACGAAGCCGCAACGGTTCCATCGCCAGCTTGGTGAAACAGGCAGAAGAGGTCGCCGCGCAAGGAGGAAAAGAGATTGTGCTCACAGGGGTGAACATCGGCGATTTCGGGAAAAGCACGGGGGAAACCTTCATCCACCTGATCCGCGCGCTTCACGCGGTGGAGG
>CALUTX010000155.1 GCA_944323815.1 uncultured Parabacteroides sp.
AGCTGTTCAGAGTCAATGCAGGGTCATATAACTGATCAAATCAATAAAAATTAGAGTTCGTCAAATCCCAGGATAAGAAGTTGCCGAACTCTATATTCTCATATAATCCTCAGAGGGTTTTGAATAGTGAGGACTTTTTCAGTGCCCTCATACAAACCTCACAGTTTTTATCAGAGCCTTTTTAGTATATAACTATGTAAAACAAGCGTTCCAGATTAGTCAATCCAACCGTCGTTCTGCTCCAGATTGGTATTCATCTGGATTTCCGTTCTCGGAATTGCCCAATTATACAAATAATCGCCACCCCAAGAATAAGAACTTTGCATTTCGCCCCAGATTTGTTTCAAACCAGCACCGTCAAACATCTTGCTCTCGTGCCATGTCCGCCAACGCATTTCGTCGAAGAAGTTCACACCTTCGCCCGCAAACTCCCAACGACGTTCATTGCGGATGCGTTCACGCATATTGTCCTGTCCGGTTACCTGCGTATACTGGTTGCTGTTCAACAGAGCAGCTCCTGCACGCTGACGAACCATGTTCACATACGTAATCGCTTCATCCGTCCGTCCTTGCTCATTCAAACATTCTGCCAAGGAAAGCACAACGTCTGCATAGCGAATGATTGGAATATCCAACGGCGAATATTCACGATTAGGTATTTCAGAAGATCCCTCAGCCACGAACTTACGGAACAAATAGTAGAAACGGTTGTTTGTGTCCGTACGCAAATCAAACGGTTCTGCTGTATCAGATCCTCTATACGGCCAACGAAGTGTATAGGTATAATCTACAGAATTGGTCGAACCTAAATATTGCGAATAGGGCGTGATGATGGTCAATGCCAAACGCGGATCACGATTAGCGTATGCTGCCAAAATACGTGCCTCATTCCCACTATCCAAATATCTGCTCATATCAGCACCAGCAGCGGCTAACGTCGTCTTCTCGTCGTCTGTTAAACCATCACGGAAGAAATAAACCGAACGGGCAGCTGGAGCCATTTCGTTATAACCCGGAATATAGTCATTCCAATTAAACGGCTTTCCGTCTGCACACTCGTACGTGTCGACAAAATCAGTGCTCGCCAAGTAAGTATTCCAGCAAGAGCCGTAAGAAACACGCGAACCGTAACGGAATGTAAAGTTATTTCCATAACCGCTCAAATCAATGCACTGCAAAGAGAAAATCATCTCGTCACATTGCTCATTCGCTTCTTTGAAAAGTTCTTTGTAACCACCTTGGAACAAGGAATATCCCAATTCACCTACCCGACGGAAATCCGCTTCGGCAGCCGCCCAGTTTTCCATCCACATATACGCTTTTCCACGCAATGCGTAAGCAGCCCCTTTCGTCACACGGCCATAATCACCCGAACCGGCTGCATATTTATCCGGCAGGTCGGCCGTATTGATGGCGTCTGTCAAATCTTGAATGACTTGGTTCCAGACAGCTTCCTCCGTGTCGCGTCCTTTTGTGAAGCCTTCCAACTCGGTCGGTTCCAAATACAAAGGCACACCTTTATACATCATATTCAACTTATAATAGAAATAAGCCCGCAAGAACTTGGATTCAGCTATCAACCGATTCCGCTTGGATTCGTCCAGCGGCGCATTCGGCAAATTGGCAATCGCGTCATTCGCACGGCTGACCCCTTCATAATGAATCCTCCAATAATTAGAGAACTGGCTGTCACTGGTAGTTGCATTTCCACGCAACAACGAATAATTGCCGTCACGATAATCGGCCGAAACACCGTAACTATCAAATTTATGTAAATCACCCGCCACATTATCCGAACGCAACACATTATAAATGCCTGTCACGCCCATATCGGCCAAGTTCTCCGAAGTCCACATGTTCCCGGAACCAATTGAATCATACGGGTCCAAGTCCATCAAATCGCCCCTACAACTGGTAAACAGAATGGCCGCGGTTCCAAACAAACCTATCTTTTTTATGAAATTCATTTTCATTTTTTCCTTTCCTTTTTAGAATGTAACATTTACACCGAAAGCAAATTGCCGTAAAGAAGTATATTCAGGAGAAGCTCCCAACTCCGGATCCTGTCCCGGATAATTCGTTATGTTGAACACATTCTCACAAGAGAAGTACACACGCAAGTTCTCCATGTATGCCTTTTCACTGATATGACGCGGCAACGTATAACCGAACGTCAGGTTCTTCAACTTCAAATAGTTGGCATTATACAAATACAATGTACTTGTTTCTGTATTCTGATAACCGCTTTCCCCGTTCACCAAACGTCCATATTTTGCGTAAATGTTTGTACGCGGATCCGTCGGATTTTCCGGGTCATAGAAGTAGTGATTATAAGCGATGTCAGTTCCCAAAGCCAAACCTACGCGAGTTGTCGGTGAGTTGTAACCGGTCGTTGCGCCCCAATAAAGGTTGAATCCTGCCGCACCAGCCCAGTTCATCGAAAAATCGAAACCTTTCCAAGCTGCCGACAACTGCAAACCGAAGTTGTATTTCGGATCAGAAGAGATATTCATAAACTCACGGTCGTCCGTACCGCCATAAATACCGTCGCCATTCGCATCGGCAAAGACATAATCACCATACCAAATACGGTCTTGAGCCACTGTCTGGTTCGGCATAAAAGTATAACCGGCATCAATCATCGCTTGCAACCAAGCCATGTCCTGTTCTGTCCGAATCATACCGTCTACCGGCCCACCGTTGATGCCATCCGCTTCAAAACCTCTTCCGGTTCCTTGATACGTCCGCTTCAAATAATATTCGTTTTTGATATGCCCCTCGATAATCGGGTTCACCGATGAAGAACTAGAAGCGACATCACCGATATTGGTCTGCCATTCACCATTTTCATCATAGCCGCTCACTAATCTCCCTTTATACAAAGTCACCTCATTCGGTGTATAAGAGAAGTTGGCGTTTACCGAATAAGATACTTCGCCAATCCGGTCTTGCCATCCTACCGTAAACTCAACACCTTTCTTTTTCATCTCCGCAATGTTCTGACGAGGAGCCGATTTGTTTCCGACAGTCAGATAGATAGAAGGCGTATACAAAATGTCAGTCGTTTTACTCAAGAAAGCATCCATCGTAAACGACAAACGGTTGTTCAACGCATTCAAGTCGATACCAACGTTGGTCATCGTAGATGTTTCCCAAGAAAGCTGCGAATTGGCAAGTGACGTAGAAGCCAATCCAGAGGCCAACGTACCACCAAACGGATAACGAGCCGAACTATACGTCGATTGATATTCATAGTTACCCACATCGGTACCACCATCGTTACCCAACGAACCGTATGATACACGGAGCTTCAAGTTATCCAACCAATTTTTTGTATTCTCCATGAATTCCTCTTCCGAAATACGCCAAGCTGCCGAGAAGGAAGGGAACGTACCCCAACGATAGTCCGGATGATAACGCGAATTTCCGTCGTAACGGATATTAGCTTCAAATAAATATTTCGATTTATAAGCATAATTGATACGTCCGAAGAATGAACGACGCGCTTTATCCGTCATTCCTCCACCGATGCTCTGCATCTCTGTTGCTGAACCCGGTGTATGAATGCTCGAATCAATCAAGCCTTTTTTGGTTGCATTCCGTGTTTCCTGTTTATAATAATACTCTTCATAACCAAACAAAACACCCAAATCATGATCTTCTTTGATGGTCGTGTTATAACGAAGCAAGTTTTGAATCGTATAACTGTAATCCATGCGGTTATAGAAGTAAGTGGTCATATCACTCGGAGCCGTAGCCGGAGACATAACTGTTCCGTCACTAAAACGGACCTTTTCACTCGGCAGTGTCCAGTTAGAATCATCATCCCAACGACGCGCATAATTCAGGCTGAAATCCCAAGAAAGTCCTTTAATCGGAGAGACTCTTGAATAAAGTGTTGTATTGAAGTGCGTTTCCTGTTCATTTCCGTCACGCGAATGCAAATATTGCAGAATGTTGTTTGCAGTCGCACTCTCTTCCGGAGCTTCCGGATAGCCAAACTGTCCGTTCAATTCCGGATATACACCCGGCGTTGTCTGACGCAAGAAGTTATTGGCATTGTCGAAGTTCCCAACCTCTTGGTCTTGCTGAGAAGCAAACGTCCGGGTTCCGACCGTCAACCAGTTCGTGATGTCCGCTTCAACATTTGCGCGCAATGTATATTTCTTAATACCCGTATTGTCTACGATACCCTGATTGTCCAAGTATCCGGCAGACATCAAGACACGCAATTTCTCCGTTCCGCCGCTGACCGACACGCTATGGTCATGCACCAAACCGTGCGTAAACAACGCATTTTGCCAATCTGTATTCGGATAAGCGATGTAGTTCGGCACTCCATTTTCGTTTAAGCCGTTCGGATTGGCCTCCGCATCCCGCCATGTCTGAATCGTCGCATCCGAGAAGTGGTTCGGCTGGCCAATGTTATAGAAAGATTCATTGATCCATTCCATGTAATCCGCATAGTTCGTAACCTGATCAATCAGATTGGTCGGCTGCGCATACGAAATACGGCCCGAATAAGAAACCGAAAGTTTGCCGGCTTTACCCTTCTTCGTCGTAATCAAGATAACACCATTTGCTGCACGTGATCCATAGATAGAAGAGGAAGCCGCATCCTTCAAAACGGAAATGTTTTCGATATCCTGCGGATTCACCAAGTCCATCGAACCTTCCACACCATCAATCAAAACCAACGGCTCTGCATTGTTCAACGTCCCGACACCACGAATTCGGATACTCGAACCGTCGCTACCCGGTCTACCGGAACCCTGCATAACCTGCACACCGGCACTCATACCGGCCAATGCGTTAGACACATTCGTAATCGGGCGAGACAACGCCTGTTCCTCGAAATCCACGACAGCGACCGAACCCGTCAGGTTCACCTTCTTCTGCGTGCCGTAACCGACAACGACTACTTCTTCCAACGCTTGAGAATCTTCTTTCAAGGAAATCTTGAATTCCGTCTGTCCGTTTACCGGAATCTCCTGTGTTTGGTAACCGATGTAAGAGATTTCCAAGATAGCATTCGGAGCGACTTCCAACGTAAAATTACCGTCCATGTCGGTAATCGTACCGTTCGTCGTTCCTTTTTCCACGATATTCGCACCTGCGATAGGGCCTAATGCATCCTCCACCACACCTTTCACGGTCTGTTTAGCTTGCTGCGGAGATGCCACAATCGGAGTCGGTTGTTCCACGCCAACCGATGAAGACGGGGCTGCGGAAGCCATCCCGACAGAAGCCAAGAACATAGACGCTCCCATAAACATCGCCTTCGACACAATACTGTGACTACAACCTTTAGTCATAAGCATTTAAATTAAGCGGTTAAATTTTAACTATTTATTATTTCACATGGTATTTCCGCCACCGCATGGCATAAGTTCTCCATGAACTAAAGTGTGTTTTGGGGTTTATTTGTTAAAAGGATATGTTTTTTAAATTATAACGAGTTTAAATATCAAAGGAGATATTGTTCTTTTAAGTTTTTAATTATCAGTTTGATATACAGATTCAGCTCTTTTCTTTTTCCTTAAAAGTTTATCATAAAATTGCAACGAATAAAAATAATTGTTTTTGCGATTATTCTAATTTTTATATTTTTGCGGTGGTTTTCCGCCAGCGTTCATGGAGAACTAAGGTCTTATTTAAATACCAACTTAAAAACAGAAAAACTTGTCTTTTACAGAAATATCCATCCACCATTTACTAATAAAAATTGACAGTTGTTCTACCCGCATGATTCCTGCTATCTATTATCTTTGCAGGCAAGCAAAATTTGTAGGCAGCCCAATAAAACAAAGATGGAATGCAAACAAATCTCAAAACAGCGACGGCGTTTATACAATCAGCAGCGGCAATTCTACAAACGCCGTCGCTGTTTATAAAAACGCCGCCGCTGTTTTAAGATTTGCTGCGGTAGTAATTCACTTTAGGCACGGGGAAAAGGGAATTTTCTCCTTGGGGAGTAGGCTTTTTTTCGCATGAAAAGCGTAAGTTTGCCACCCAAACAAACATGCGAATATGGATTGGTTAATTATCGGTTTATTGCTTATCAATATTGTATTGGTGCTTTTATTGCTCTATCGGAGACGACAGGCCGATACGACGCACGAACTGAAATGGTTGTCGGAAGAGATGCAACGTTCGTTCGAACGGATTGAAAAGAATTTCCGGGAAGATTTCCGGCTCAATCGGGAAGAAAGCCGGATCGTCGCTCGCGACAACCGGGAGGAATTGGGCCGCTCGATGAACCAATTCCAAAGTGCGTTTGAGCGGGACATCGCTTCGTTCAACCTGCTGCAACGGGAAAAGTTTGCCCAGCTGGAGAAACAGCAAAACAACCTAATCAACCACACCGAAAAGCGGCTGGAAGAAATCCGCCAGACGGTGGACGAGAAGCTGCAAAAGACGCTGAACGAACGGCTGGGACAGTCGTTCCGACTCGTCACCGAGCAGTTGGAAAACGTACAGAAAGGGCTGGGCGAGATGCAAACGTTGGCGCAAGACGTCGGCGGGTTGAAGCGCGTTTTAAGCAACGTGAAAACGCGGGGAAACATCGGCGAAATCCAATTAAGCATGTTGCTCGAACAGATTTTGGCGCCCGACCAATATGAAGCGAACGTGCATACGCGCAAAAACAGCAGTGCGGTCGTCGAATTTGCCGTCAAACTGCCCGGGCGCGACTCCATCCACGAGGTCGTCTACCTGCCTATCGACGCCAAATTCCCAAAAGACATCTATGAGCAACTGCTTGACGCCTACGACCGGGCCGACCCGCAAGCCATCGAAACGGCAGGCAAACTGCTGGAGACAACCATCAAGAAAATGGCGAAAGACATTTCGGACAAGTATCTCGACCCGCCGGCCACGACCGACTTCGGC
>CALUTX010000156.1 GCA_944323815.1 uncultured Parabacteroides sp.
AAGATGCGTTTGTAGCCGATGTTCGTGGCACGGGCTATCTCTTTCCAGGCTCCGTCTACCCATGCATCCACGGCATGTTGCTCCACGCGCTCGCCGTTGGTGGCGACATCTTCTTGGAGCACGAGGCGGTTCAGGGTAATCGGTTTCGGCGTGGTGAGGGTGACGGCCTCGTCGTCGAGGGTGATGTAGCTGTTGGGATTATGGTCGAGCAGGGCTTGCGGGCCGTCGGCTCCTTTGAGCAGGTCAGTCCCGTAGGTTTCCCGGATGCGCTTACCCGTTTCTTTCAATACAGCCACGTCAGTCGGGGAGAAACGGCCGTCGCGGTTGGGCGGGATGTTCAGCAGGAAAGTGGAGTTACCGCCGACCGCGCGTTCATAGATGTCGAACACATCGTCCGCGCTGCGCACCTTCTGATGCGTGTCGTCGCGGTAAAACCAGCCCTCGCGGATGGAGGTGTTGGTCTCCGCCTGCTGGTAATGCAGGTAGCGTGCCTTGTAGAGTTGTTCGCGGCTGCCCAAATCCTCATCGGTCATGTCGGCAAAGTGGTTCATCGTGTCCGGGTCGGCCTGATAAGGAATGACGTTCCATTCGGTATCGCGCGTACCACCGGCTTCGTTGCCGCACCAGCGTACGTCTTCGCGCCCGAAGATAACGGCATTGGGCGCTAGCGTGTGGATAAGCTGCTTCCATGCAGCGTAATTATATTGTTGCCCGCCTTTGCGCTTCGGATGTGCCCCGTCGAACCAGACTTCGTGGATGGGGCCGTATTCGGTCAGGAGTTCAAACAGCTGATTGAGGAAATACTCGTTGTAATCGTCCACGACGAACTCAAAGCGTGTTTTGTTGGCAAACGGGCGTCCGGGCACTTCGCGCGGAATGGTCCGCTTGGTGTACTTACTCAGGTTGCCATACAGTCCGTCCGGGTTCTCGATTTGGTAGAGATCGGCAGGCGAGAGGTAAATACCCAGTTTCAATCCATACTTCCGGCACGATGCGGAGAGGTCTTTCAATATGTCCCCTTTGCCATCACGGAAACCGGTAGACATGATGCCGTGTGTCGTGTAGCGGCTCTGCCAAAGGACGAAGCCGTCGTGATGTTTTACCGTGAGGAGCACCATCTTCATGCCCGCCGCCTTCATCGCTTCACACCATTGGTCGGTGTCGAGCTCCTTCAGGTCAAAAATCTTCGGGTCTTCTTTCCCGCTACCCCATTCCATGCGCGTGAAGGTGTTCGGGCCGAAATGGATGAAGGCGATGAACTCGTTACGCAGCGCGGCGAGCTGGTTCGGGGTGGGGACGACGTGGGCGGCTTTCTCGATGATTGTCGCGTGACTATCACCTTGCTCGATTTTAATTGTGTTTTGGAATTGCATCTGCTTCTCTTGGGCTTGTCCTGACAGCGTGAGGAGAGCACCGAGCAAAAAGATAAATGGATGATGTTTCATACTGATAAGATTAAATTGTCGTTTATAGTTATTGGTGACAAATATACGTTTTTCCTTTGTAAATGTCGTTCCCATTGCCTACTTTTGTTCACCATAAAAAGATGAAAAGTATGTCTAATGCATGTTACACAGACGGAGAACTGTTTGATGCCCTGAAAAAAGGAGATTACATAGGATATAATAAATTGTTTGAACGTTATTATGTCCGTCTTTGCCGATATGTCTATACTTTACTGGAGAATACGGAAGATGCAGAAGACGTGGTGCAGGAACTTTTTTTACGTTTGTGGAAAAATCGGAAACAAATCGAGATTCGGGAAAACGTGGAGGGGTATCTCTTCCGGATGGCTAAGCATTTGGCATTAAACGAACTCCGTTCGAAACCTCATTTCCAAGAATTACCGGGCGAAACGGAGCAGGCGGCGTTGTCCTGTTCGTATGAAGATACGCGCGTGGAAACGGAGGAGTTTCGGCGCGTACTTTTCGGCTGCATGGATTTGCTACCGGAACGCGCTAAAGAGGTGTTTTTGCTCCATCGCATGAAGGGATTGAAGCAACAGGAGATTGCGGAAAGACAAGACATCTCAGTCAAAACCATCAAGAATCAAATCTGGGCGTCGCTCCAACGGCTACGGAAATGTCTGGAACAAAAAGAGGCGTGGAGATTTCATTAGGAAAAAGTTTCCTCGGCAAGAAACAAAAGTTTCCCCGCAGGGGCACAAAAGTTTCTTGCCGATGAAACAAAAGTTTCACTGTAGAGAAAATTTTGAAACTTTTTTACGAAGATGGAAGAGCTTGGCGTAGAACAAAAGAGGGCGAAAGAAAAAAATTCTTTTTTCCGGGATTATGCATAGGACCTTTTGCAATGAAATGTGTCATACTATCAAAAGACGGACGAATGGAAGAAGAAAAACAAATAAAAGATTATATCGTAGATTATCTGTTGGAAGGCGGCGAGATGGATGCTGTGCTGGCGGATTGGTTGGCGGCGAGCGAGGCGAACCGTCTTCAGTTCGAGCAGTATAAGCAGATATGGAACGAATCGCGTTTGTATATGTCACCCGATGCGTTCGACGCCGACCGGGCGTGGCAGAAGATACAAACGGCCAACAGACGGCGGTCGCGGTGGTACCAACTGGGGCGGAATGCGTTGTGGGCGGCTTCGGGCGTGGCGGCTTCGTTGTTGATCTTGTTGGTGTTGTCGTTGAGCGGTGTGCTCCGTCGGGATACCGATTGGCGGGTAAGTATGAAGGCAGATTATGGCAGTCGCTCGGAGGTTCGGCTGCCCGATGGTACGTTTGTCAGGTTGAATTCGGGCTCGGATGTTACCTATCATTATAATGGAAAAGAAAAAAGACGGGAAGTCTGTTTCCAAGGAGAAGGCTTTTTCGATGTGGCGAAAAGCGAGGAGCCGTTTGTGATACAGTTGGCCAATGGATTGAAAGTACGGGTATGGGGAACCTCTTTCAATCTGCAAGCCTATGAGAATGAACCCTTTGTTCAGGCCTCGTTGGTCGAAGGCTGTATCGAATTGGAATCTCCTTCTGAGAAACGGCTGATGAAACCGGGAGAAATGGTTTCATACGATAAAAACACACGCGAGCTGAAGACTGTCGACGGTATTTTGTCTCATTCCTACGGCTGGTTGGAGCATAAACTATATATGGACGACATGCCGCTTTCGGCGATTTGTAACTACTTGGAGCGGTGGTATAACGTGGAAATTACCTTGCAACCCGGTCTGGAAGAAAAACACTATAACGGTGTCATTCAGGAAGAAACCATATCGGACGTGCTGGATGCCTTGTCCCGCCTGAGCGATATAGACTATCACGTGAAAGGAAAACATATTCGTATAACATCTAAAAACTGAATGCCTATGGAGTAAGATATCATGAAGTAGAGATAAAAAAGAACGGGAAATGTTGCCGCATTTCCCGTCAGTAAGAGAGTAGTTTTTAATTAGCGTCCGGAAAACGCTAATAGTACAAACAATCAATTTACAAAAGTATGAATTTATTTAATAAGTCCAAGCGGGAATTTTGTCCTGCTGTTAAAAAAATATTGTCTGTAATGAAGTGGACAACAGTTTTATTGATTGCATTTTCTTTGAATATTTCTGCAAATATCTATTCGCAGACGACGAAATTGTCATTGAACGTGAAGAACCAGTCGATAAAGAACATTCTTTATCAAATTGAAAATCAGACTGATTTTCGATTCATCTATGAAAGTGGGAAAATCAATTTGGATAGAAAAGTTTCTATTCAAGTCAAGGAACAGACCGTAGAGACCATTTTGAAACAGCTGTTTGAGAACGAAGGAATCACGTATGAGATAACCGAAAACAACCTGATTCTGATCAATCCTTCTCAGACGTTGAGGAAACAAGCCGTTCAGGAACCTCAACAAGCCAAGAAGAAAGTAACCGGCATCGTCAAAGACCAAAACGGTGAACCCATCATCGGCGCCAACGTCGTCGAAAAAGGCACGACGAATGGAACGGTGACGGATGTGGATGGGAAATTCTCTCTGGAAATAGCAGAAGGAGGAGTGCTGACGGTGAGTTATATTGGGTATACGTCAAGGGAAGTAGTGGTGAACGGAAAAACTAACTTGAACGTGATGCTTCATGAAGATACAGAAGCATTGGACGAGGTGGTTGTGATTGGGTATGGAACAATGAAGAAAAGAGATTTAACCGGTGCCATTGCACAAGTTCGAGCAGAAGAAATAACCAAAACGAATAGCCCGAATATTGGTGCAGCTTTACAAGGAAAAATCCCTGTTGATGTCGGAGGTGTTTGGAAACCGGGAAGTAATCCGACGATAGAAATACGTGGAATTAGTTCTATTACGGGGTCAAATGATCCGTTGTGGGTTGTGGATGGTATTCCGATGCAAAGTTCAAGTGTCAATTTGAATCCGAATGATGTTCAATCCATAGATGTTTTAAAAGATGCTTCTGCATCGGCTATTTATGGTGCGAGAGGTTCTAATGGTGTTATCATTGTGACAACCAAACGGGCTGAAGCAGGTGAAAACTCAATTAAGGCAAGTTATAATGGTTGGGTAGGCTTTGAGAAAGTAGCAGGAAGACCCAATTTGATGAATGCAGATGAATTTGTTTGGTATAAACAAACGGCTTTAGCAAATGCTGGACAAGATAATTCTTATGAAGCCATGTTTGATGAGGTTGAGTTGAATTCTTGGAATAAAAGGACTTTTACAGATTGGTTTGATGAAGTATGGGGAGGAACTGCATTCTCAACGAATCATAATGTAACGGTAAGTGCTTCAAGTAAAAAGACGGCAACAATGCTTTCTATCGGATATTTAGATCAGGGTTCGTTGGTTGATAATGCTGGTTATAAAAGATTGAATGTGAATTTCAATAATACATTTAAATTTTCAGATCGGTTGAAATTTACAACAGCTATTTTAGGGTCTTATTCAAAAGATGCAGCTCTTCCGAATTATATATATCATGTTTATCAATTATCACCTTTGGCTCCAGCAAGAAATGAAAATGGTGAATTGAATTTGTACCCAACACCGAATGAATCATTAATTACTAATCCCTTATGTGAAATACAAAATAATCAAGATGATACTGATGAATATGGTGTGATTGGGTCTGCTGTATTGGATTGGAATATTTGGGATGGATTGTCTTATAAATTTTCGATTGGATTGGATTATACAAATACAAATAATGGAATTTATAATGGAAGTGATACACGCGATAGGGCGGGTGGTACACATGCAGCCAGTTTTGATAGTCGGACTCGCATATCATCGGTTATCGATAATATTTTGTCCTATAATAAAGAAATCAATGGCATACATAATATTGGTGTGATGGCTGCCTATAATGTGGAACAATTCCAAGAAAAGTCTGTTTACTTGAAAGGTACAGATATGTATTTTGATGGGTTGTACTACAATTTGGAAGCTGCATCAACTATATTGGACAAAGCGACCACTTTGTCTGAGTGGGGAATCATGTCTGTGATGGGACGTTTCAATTATACGTTGTTAGACCGTTATTTGTTGACATTGACCTATCGTTATGACGGTTCTTCGCGTTTATCTGATAATAATAAGTGGTCAGGTTTTCCTTCAATGTCTGTTGCGTGGCGGCTTTCAGAAGAACCTTTTATGCAAAGAGTAAGAAGTACGTTTTTAGATAATTTGAAACTGCGTTTTTCTTGGGGAAATACAGGTAATACGAATGTGGATCCTTATGAGACATTAGGGCGTTTGTCTAAAACTTATTATTCATGGGATGAAACAGCTGCTATAGGAACTATACCAACGGGAATTCCGAATCCGGATTTGAAATGGGAAAAAACGGAAGAATGGAATGTCGGTTTAGATTTTGGGTTGTTTAATTCTCGTTTGAATGGAACAATCGACTGGTATCGTCGGACAACAAAAGATTTGATTTTGGAACGTAAGTTACCTGTGACATCTGGATATTCTTCTATTTTCCAAAACATAGGAAGTACAAGGAATCAGGGTGTTGAATTAACTTTGAATGGAGATATTATTCGGAATTCTGATTTCAGATGGAATGTTGGAATTACGTTTGCGAAGAACAACAATGAGATTTTGGATTTGTATGGCGATAAGAAAGATGATGTGGGTTCAAACTATTTTATAGGTCATCCGATTCGTGCCTATTATTTGTTGGATTTTATAGGTGTATGGCAAGAGAATGAAGCAGAAGAAGCGGCTCTTTACGGTGCAAAACCTGGTTATCCAAAATATCGGGATATTTATAATAAAGAAGGAGAGGCTGCGAGTATTAATTTAAACGATGACCGATATATTATCAGTAGGGATCCCAAATGGATTGGAAGCTTGAATACTTCATTAGCTTGGAAAGGATTTGATTTTTATATGAGTTTATATACTCGTCAAGGTGTCCGAGCTCAATCAAATGCACATTCGCAAAGTAATGATGATCCGGTACGTTATATAAGTTTTAAAGGAAATTATTGGACTCCTGAAAATAGATCAAATGAACATCCTGCACCTGCAATTAAAGGAACTTATACGGAGTTGGGAAATAGTGATTATTTTGTAAAAGATGTTTCTTTTGTTCGTATTTCGAATATTTCTTTGGGATATACACTTCCAAAGAACTTTATTTCAAAATTTAAAATGGAAAATGCAAAAGTGTACATTAATATTAATAATCCATTTGTCTTTACGCCATTTGATGGGCAGGATCCGGAAGTTGGAACGAACAAAGCATCTTATCCGGCTGTGACTTCTTATCAATTAGGTCTGAATTTGAATTTCTAAAATTAAAAAATGGATAATATGAAAAGAATATTTTTAACATCATTGATATTGGTATCGTTGTTTTTTAGTTGTGAGGTTTTGGAAGAGGATCCAAAAACAATTCTTCC
>CALUTX010000157.1 GCA_944323815.1 uncultured Parabacteroides sp.
TAGTTCCGCATTGACCGGGTCGAAGCCGCTAAACGGTTCGTCGAAAATCAGCAGGTGCGGATCGTGTATGATGGTGATGATGAACTGCACTTTCTGCTGCATCCCTTTGGACAGTTCTTCCAGCTTCTTATTCCACCAAGGCATGATGTCAAACTTTTCAAACCAGCGGATCAGCCGTTTGCGTGCCTCCGGGTACGACAGCCCTTTGAGTTGGGCCAGATAAATGGCCTGTTCACCCACTTTCATTTTTTTGTAAAGCCCCCGTTCCTCCGGCAGGTAACCGATTTGGTAGATGTCGTCCGGCCGGGATTCCCGCCCGTTGAAACGGACGATGCCGCTGTCGGGAGCCGTGATGCGGTTGATGATGCGGATCAAAGTGGTTTTGCCGGCACCGTTGGGACCCAGCAATCCGAATATTTTCCCTTCCGGGACTTGGATGCTGACTCCGTCGAGCGCAAGGTGGTTGGCATATTGTTTGACCACGTTTTCTGTTTCCAAGAAATTCATATTCATTACATTTTTAAAACGATTCTTTCTCCTAATTCTTTATTTAAAACACTCTTTATTTCGTTGAGGCGGGTCAGTTGCTTCATCAATGCAAACACTTGCTCCATGTCTCTTTTTGTTTGCGCGTTCTTGATTTGTGCCTGTATTTCTTTGATTTGGTGAAGAATATAGGCATCCTTGAAGGCAAACAAATCATAGAGCACGAATTGGACTAATTGCGATTCTTCCGTCTCTACGGTTTTGTATTTGGTGTGATATTTGCTGAGTACATATTTCTCGCTGATCAAGTTGGCCGCCAGTTTACTGATTTCCGGGTCCGGATTGTAGAGGAAATGGCGGTGCGCCACGAACCCTTCCGTCCGACAGAGATTGGCCGCCTCTTCCATGACCCGTTTGAATAAAGGGGTATAGAACGTCAGGTCGTCGCGTACCAGTTCGTCGCGGATGTATTCGGCGACGCGGATGTCGACCAGTTCGTTCGTCTCTTCATCGGTGTACTGGAACAAGATGCGTTCCCCGTAGCGTATGATATAGCGCAACAGTGCGATTTCGTATTTCGCAAATGGCGAACGTGGCCGGGCAGGTTCTTGTCTGCCGGCGGGCGGAGCCTCGGTTGGTGTTTGCCGGAGGGTAACCGCATCTTCCCTGGGGGAATTTGTATTGTTCCCTGGGGGCGTTTCAAGCGGACGGGACTCCGACGGTTGAGGGGGCGTGTTTACCACCGGTTGCGCGGGAGCAGGAGGTGCATAAGGTTTCCGCTCTTCGCGGGCAAGACGTATTTTATTGACTTCATTCAACAAAACCTGCTCGTCGATTTCCATCATACTGCTGCATTCGCGGATGTAAATCGTGCGGGCGATGTTGTCGGGAATGATGGCGACCGTTTTGATGATGTCCGCAATCAAGGAGGAACGTTTGATCGGGTCGTCCCCTGCGTCGTTTAGCAACAGGCGCGTTTTGAAGCGGATGAAGTCGGTTTCGTTCTGTTGGATGAATTCGGCAAACTGGCTGGCGTTGTGGCTGCGTGCAAACGAGTCCGGGTCTTCCCCGTCGGGGAGAAGCACCACTTTGACGTTCATTCCCTCTTCCAGCAAGAGGTCGATACCGCGCAGGGCCGCTTTGATACCGGCCGCATCGCCGTCGTAAAGGACAGTGATGTTGTTCGTGAAGCGGTGTATCAGGCGGATTTGTCCATGTGTCAATGACGTTCCGGACGATGCGACGACATTCTCCACGCCTGCCTGGTGCATGGAGATGACATCCGTGTATCCTTCGACCAGAAAACAGCGGTCTGCTTTGACGATGGCTTTTTTGGCGAAATAGATGCCGTAGAGTTCGTTACTCTTGTGATAGATTTCGCTTTCCGGGGAATTGACATATTTGGCGGTCTTCTCGTTTTTCTTCAACACGCGCCCGCCGAAGGCGACCACCTTGCCACTCAGCGAGTGTACGGGAAACATCACACGTCCGCGAAATCGGTCGCCTACACTTCCATCTTCGCGGGCAAAGACCAGTCCCGTCTTTTCGAGATACTCCTTTTTGAATCCCTTTTGGATGGCAGCCTGATAGAGGGCGTCGTATTGGTCCGGATTGTAACCGAGTTGGAATTTGCGGATGGTGTCTTCGCGGAATCCGCGTTCGGCGAAATAGCGGAGTCCGATGGCCTTGCCCTCGATGGTTTGATACAGCTGGGTGGTGAAATATTTCTGTGCCCATTCGTTGACAATCAGCATACTCTCCCGGTCGCTTTTGATGCGTTTCTCCCGCTCGGTCAGTTCCCGTTCCTGTATCTCGATGTTGTATTTCCGGGCGAGGTAGCGGAGCGCATCGTAATAGTTGAGCTGTTCATGCTTCATGATGAAATGGACGGCGGTGCCTCCCTCGCCGCACGCGAAACATTTGCAGATGTTTTTGGCAGGCGACACATAGAATGAGGGAGAACGGTCGTCGTGGAAAGGACAAAGCCCGACATAGTTGACGCCCCTTTTCCGCAACGTGACAAATTCGGAAACGACGTCGACAATGTTGGCGGCGTCCAATATCCGGTCTATGGTCGGTTGGTCAATCATGCGCGAAGGCTTGTTAGCGGTTGATGTCCATTTCGTCTAACAGGTATCCCGCTCCGGCATACTTGTCGATGAGGAAAAGCACGTAACGAATATCGACGATGATGCTGCGCTGGTATTCGGGCAGGTATTGGATGTCACCGCCTACGCCTTCCCAGTTCCGGTCGAAGTTAATCCCGATCAGTTCTCCTTTGGCGTTCATAACGGGGCTTCCCGAGTTTCCTCCGGTCGAATGAGTCGTTGCACAGAAGGCAACGGGCATTTTCCTTCCGGGTAAACCATACGGGCCGAAGTCTTTTTTTGCATACAGTTCTTTCAGGCGGGGCGGCACGACAAACTCCCAGTTGGTCGAGTCCTCTTTCTCCATCACGCCGTCGAGGGTTGTTTGGTAGCCGTAGTAGTCGCAATCGCGCGGGCTGTATCCCTTGATTTGTCCGTAAGTGAGGCGCAGGGTGAAATTGGCATCCGGAAAACTCCGTTGATTGTCATACATCGCCAAAAGCCCCCTGACGTAGGTTCGGTGTGCCATCGCGTAACCGTCGTCAAACTCTTGGAGCGCCTCCTTTAGCCGGGTCGCCTCTTTTCGGACGGAACGGGCAAACAGGAGCATCGGGTCGTTTTCCAACGTTTTGGCGGACGGGCGTGTGATGAATTTCTGGAACTGCTCGTCGCTCCCAAAGATGGATTCTGCAAAGAGAAAATCGACGAAGCGGTCTACATCACCTTTGAACTTTTGGTCGATTACGGCAAAGTAATCGGGCTGCTGGTCGGCAGCAACCAACCGGCGATATTCTTTGAGCATCGCTTTGGCGATTTTTTTGTCCAGTTCGGCCGCGTAGTTGCTGTTGGCAAAACGGTGATAGGCCTCTTCGAAAAGTTGCAGTTGCTTCTCCTTTTCCGTCTTGTCTTTCCCTTTCAGTGCTTGGCTGAGTGCTTCGGTCTGCGTGGGAACTTGGGTAAATTCGATGCCGTTCAAAAGGGCTTCGTTCAACATCCAGCTGCGGAAACGAAGGTTTTTCCGTTGTTTGACAATCTGCTCAATGGCCGTGATAGCATCGGGATAAGCCGGTTCGCACATGCGGTTGGACCAGTCAATCAGTTTGTCCTGTTCCGCCTTTTTCACCTGTTCGAAGTTTTGCTTTTTGATGGCCCAGTTGCTGCCGATGGCGTTTTTGTAGGCGTTGGTCGAACCGGCGTATTTGCTGGCATATTGGATGCGTATGGCGGGATCTTTCAGCATCGCTTCGAGCATGATGTCTTGGCGGAGCTTGCGGATGTTGATGCGTACCGTGTTGTCGATGTCGCGCCGTTCCGCCACTTCGTAGGAGGTGTAATATTTGTTCGTCCTGCCGGGAAATCCCATCATCATGGCAAAGTCGTTTTCCTGAATCCCGGCCAGCGAGATTTTCAGCCAGCGTTTCGGGCGAAGCGGAACGTTCTCTTTCGAATAGGGCGCCGGATTCCCATTGCGGTCGGCATAGACGCGGAAGATGGAAAAATCGCCTGTATGTCTCGGCCACATCCAGTTGTCCGTATCGGCACCGAACTTCCCGATGGAAGAGGGCGGTGCGCCGACAAGCCGCACATCCGAATAGATTTTCTTCGTGAACATATAATACTGGTTCCCGCCGTAGAAAGGCTTGATTTCGACCTCCGTGCCCGGATGGTCTTGCAGGAATTTTTCGCCCACTTTGGTGCGTGCCAACTTGTTCAGGAACTTAGCCGATTGGAAATTCATGCTGTTCGGGTCTGTTTCTTTGTCTAATTCCTGTTTGACGAAAGCGGTCACGTCTTCTATTTTGTCGATGAACGTGACGGTCATGCCCGGATTAGGCAACTCTTCTTCGCGTGACATCGCCCAAAATCCGTCCGTCAGGTAGTCATGTTCCAACGTGCTGTGGCGTTGGATACAGCCATATCCGCAATGGTGGTTCGTCAGCAGCAGGCCGTCGGGCGAAATCATCTCTCCCGTGCAACCGCCTCCGAAGACCACAACGGCATCTTTCAGCGAAGAGGAATCGGGGTTGTAAATATCCTGTGCTTGCAATTGGAGTCCCAACGCTTGCATCTCTTGAAAAAGTTGTCCCTGAATCATGGGGAGCGGCCACATGCCTTCGTCTGCTTGGACAGTTAACGATGAAAGGACGAAAGCGGCAGCCAGAAAAAGTTGTTTCATTGTCGCGTGCATTTTGATTTGTTATTTATTCCATTTCGTATAAGGGTGCTTGGTTAACATGGAGTTGTAGTAACGGCGATCTCCGCTGACTTCCGCTCCCAGCCACGTAGGGCGTTCGAACGGCTCCTCTTCGGCTTGCAACTCGATTTCGGCGATGACAAGCCCTTCGTTCTCTCCATGAAACACGTCTACTTCCCACGTATGATTCCCTTTCGGAATCAGGTAACGTTCTTTGTCGATGACGCCCGGTTCGCACAGCGTGAGCAGCGCTTGGGCGTCGTCCAACGGGATTTTCTGCTCGAACTCGTATCGGCTCAGTCCCTTTTCGTCCGAAGGGCCTTTGATGGTCAGAAATCCAGCTTCGTTCCGGATGCGGACGCGCACCGTCCGGCCGGGTTGCGAACAGATGTAGCCTTGCACAATGTGCGTGACGTCGGTCGCCTCTTCTTGGAAGCTCCCTGTTACTAAAAATTTACGTTCTATCTCCACTTTTTTGAATTGACAATTCACAATTGACAATTGACAATTATTTTTCACCGAGCGCGAAGCCCAATTGTCAATTGTCCATTGTCAATTATCCATTATTTAATTGTTACCATTGTCGCCCCGAAACCGTATTCGCGGAACGAAGCGTCTTGAAAATAATAGGATTTGTATTTGGTTTTCAATTCCTTTTCGATGGCTTTGCGTAAAACGCCGTTTCCTTTGCCGTGGATGAAAACGATTTTCTGCCCTTTGTTCCCCGCGTATTGTTCGAGCACTTCCCGGAATTTGTCCAACTGATAGTTCAGCATATCCGTGCTGTTCAGTCCGTTCGTGTTGTCCAGCAGCTTGCCGATGTGAAGGTCTACTTCCAGCACATTGCTGTCTGTATTTTTTCTTTTGACGATGGAATGAGGCACGCGGCGGTCTTCGCGAATTTTTTGCTGCATCGCCTCCTGGATGTCGGTGGCAGAAATCAACAACTCCTTCTCCGGAAGGTCTTGCCGGACGATGGGATAAAGCAGCGCGTCGTCCTCAAAGTATTCGTTCGGCAGGAAACAATGTTGCTTGTAGAACTTGACGGTGTCCAGATGAAGCTCCACCGAAATCGCGTTTTTAAGCGAATAGGGTTTCCCTTGTTTGAATGCAATCAGTTGGACGCAGACCCGCTCGAGATTGTTCAAGTCCTCTTTGCCGAATTCTTCAAGAAACAGTTGCGTGTTCGGCTCGACAAGCCCGTTGTAACGGCTGATCCAACTGTTGTTCTGGCGGCTCATGTAGTTGAAAAACAGGAAATAGTTGCTGTCGTTGATGAAGTAGGCTTCGTAACGGCTGTCGCTTACGATTTTGCTCGGCTCCATGGGTAGGTAGGCGAGGAAAATGTTCAGCCGTTCGCCCTCGGGCGTTTCCGTGACCGTTTCGGGCTCGGGTTGCGTCGGCTGAGGCGTCGGGACGGATGCCTTCGGAGCGGCAACTTGCGGAATCGGCGAACGTTGCGAACTTTGTGTCTGTTTCTCTTCACTGCCCACAACCACGCATTCGCGGATTAACGCCGGGACCTCGAACCCGTCTTCGTCTTCTACCAGCACTTGGTCTTTCCCTTGAAACCGGCGGACAATGCCTCCGCCCGTCGTGTTTAAAAAACGTATTTTATCTCCAATCTTGATGTTGCTCATAATCGATGTGTTTCTATTCAGGACACAAAAGTAGTAAATCTTGGCGACTAATGTTTGTTTGCTTCCCAAACAAAGTTTTTCTTCACGGCAGATAAAAGTGCGCAGCATGGCATCTGTTCTTTAAACGCCGCCGTTGATTGTATAAACAGCGGCGGCGTTTATAAAATCAGTGCCGCTGATTGTAAAAACGCCGTCGCCGTTTGAAGAATATGTGGTATGCTTGGGAAATAGATGTTGCTATCGGTGGGATTTTAGCTTTGCACAAATATAAATAGAAAATCTTGAGCCGCGCCTCTTTTTATCCTTACTTTATCTGTATCTTTGCCGACTTGAAAGAAAGAACGTATGTAAATGAAGAAAGAGGATAACTTCGGGCGATTACTGCTTTTGTTGCTGATTACGTTTGGACTGTGTT
>CALUTX010000158.1 GCA_944323815.1 uncultured Parabacteroides sp.
GAATTTATTTCAGCCATATTCTTTTCTTTTAAATAGTTTTATGCTCCTACGCCATTCAGATAGAAGATAATCGTTACGATTGCGAACAAACCGCAAATAATGGTTGCCACCCATTTGGAAATGCACTCCCAACGGCTCAACCAAATGTTGTTATTCCATCCCAATGTTTGGATAGCCGACCAGAAGCCGTGCGTTAAATGGAACCACAAAGCTGCGAACCAAACCAGATACAATACCGTATTCACGATATTCCCCTGGAAATAGAAGTTAATGAAAGCAGCGCCATCCGTCGGAGCGATATCCCCATGAATACCTGCCAACTCCGCAAACATCATGTTTGCCCAAAAATGGCTCAAATGCAGAACCAAACCCAGAATCACGATCACGCCCAGCACGAACATGTTCTGCGAAGCCCATTCCACGCCTTTCGGACGCGCACTCGTCGCATAACGGTCGTTACCACGCGCACGACGATTCTGCAACGTCAACATAATGGCGTACACAAAGTGAATCACCACACCCGCAGCCAGCACCAATGTACCGACCAGCGCGTACCAGTTCGTTCCCAGCAACTCACAAACCATGTTGTAAGCCTCGCCCGAGAATACGGCCGCGATGTTCATACAAAGGTGGAACAATAAAAACAAAATAAGGAAGAGACCTGACAGACTCATTATCAGTTTCCTCCCAATCGAAGAATTAAGTAACCACATAAGATAATAATTTAAGTTATTTAATTGTGCTTATAAAATTTCCTTTTAGCGATATTCTAAAGTGCAAAGGTATGCTAAATCCCCATACCACGCAAACGATTAAAGAAATATTTCGGCAATAAAACATGGCTCTTTTTCTCTGCGCATCGCGACGCGAATACTTTGTTTGCTCCCTGTGCGGAATTTGTTCAGCACACGGGACATAAACCGGTCCATCCTTGCATCTATTCTTTAATCAGCGTTGGCGTTTTTAAAAACAGCGTCGCTGATTATATAATCACCGTTGCTGTTTTTATAATCGACGTCACTGATTAAAGAAAAGGATGGGAGGCGGCATAAAAGATCTCCCGGTTGCTTATACTTTTGCTGCGACAAAGCAAACTAATTCTTTCTGTCGACGATTCGGATAGGGGGGAAGGGATGTTAAAATGAAAGCGCCCGGCAGTAAAGCGAACCGTTTTTCCCCAATTTTTTATACTTTTACAGCGTCGATATTTAAAGTCTGAGGTTTCATTCACTAATTATATGTATCATGAAGATAACGACAGGTCTGTTACAACTCCTTTCTATCTCCCTCTTATTGGGAGCTTGCCGTTCCGAATCTGCCACCTTTACCGTTGACGATTCCGGTAAAATATTAGTGTATTCGCTTGACGGCAAAGAATTGTTTTCCTATCACTACGCGACCGTCTACCCGCCCGCCGGTGTCGATACGGTGTATAAACGCAGCGGATTCATCCATCCGCTAAAAACGCTCGAGGGGGAAATCTTGACAAACTGTTCGCCTGCAGACCATCGGCACCACTTCGGTTTATGGTACGCATGGACAAAAACAACCTTCGAAGGAGATGAAATAGATTTTTGGAACTTAAACAAAAAGCAAGGGACCGTCCGTTTCGACCATTTTGAACAGATTGCGGACAATGGTTTCACCGCATCGCTCAAACATGTCGTCTATCCCGATTCTCCTGCTGAAAAGGCTGCAATGGACGAAACGTTGGAAATCTGCCTCGGACAGACCGATCTCCCGGGCTATTACATCGACTATCATACCCGGCTCCGTTGTGCCACTACCAGTCCCATTACATTCGAGGCTTACCGCTACGGAGGCATCTGCCTGCGTACACGTGCCGATTGGAACGACCAAACCTCTGAGATGCTGACCTCCGAGGGGCGGACGCGCAACCAAGCCGACGGCTCACATGCTCGTTGGTGTTACCTGCAAGGGAAAACCGGCGACCAAGCAGCCTGTATATTGGTCGTTTCTTCTCCTACTAATCTAAATTACCCGGAGCCTTTACGTGTATGGGATTCGACAGTCAATCCGCCGGCCGGCGACATCATGTGGAATTTCTCGCCGACAAAAGAGCAACCGTTCACCCTGCGCCCGGGCGAAACATTGGAACTCTCCTACCGCATTTATATATTAGACGGGAAAATAGACCCGGCAACAGCGGAGAAGTTGGCAAGAGCCTCCTTTTCCGCCCGCCGGTGATTTTGTGAAAGTATATGATTATGCCTTATGCCGGTGTATTTGCATGTGTTTCGGTGGCTGATTGTTGTTGCTCTTGTTCGTAACTTTCTACAATCCGATTGATATTGAACGTGCTTAAGCCGCTGTAACGGTCATCGACATTGGCCAATAAGGATTCGGCGTCTTTTTCCGAAATCAATCCATCGGCCAGTAACTGATTGACTGTTCGCCGTTCATTACTCAACAACATACGAATAGCCTTTCGGGTTAAAGCACAGCGATAAGAAATCGGAGACTCCTTTTTCAATTTCACCAGACAATCCGCCATTCGGGTTATGTTTTGTTCCAGTTCTTCCGACAAAATGTGTAAGCTCTGTTGTTTCTCTGCCACTACGACCCCCGTATCTACCAATTCGGCTAAAACCTTTTGCGACTCTCTTTGTGTAATCACAAACCCTCGTCCCAAATCATACGCATTGATAACCCATTCATGGAAATAACGGTCCAGCCACGACCTTAAATAAGGGATTCGTTTCAAACCTTGCCGGTAAAAGGGTTCATTGTAATAACTGAATATGGATTTCCGGACAGAAAGAGGCATCTTCCCATCATGGTCGTACTGTTCGTCCAGCGAAACCGACAACCGTCTGAACGTATTAGGGGAAATCGTTCCCTCGGCATACATCTTGCGGGTCAATTGTTTCTCTTTGTCCAAAATGCGCAGACGAATATCTGCCAACATATCTTGTGTGCGGACAGAACGGTCTGGTTCTTCTTCTGCTTTCGGGAGGAAACGTTCAACTATATACCAGTTTGCATCCGCCAACGCATCCCGTTTCTGCAATTTCTCATAATATTTTTCCGTGTCTTCGCGTACTCGTTCGCGAATCGAATAATCCAACAAAACCTTTGCAGATGGAACTTTCACCAATCCTAACTTGTTCAACAGCCAGCGGGTAGAAGTTGCATTAATTGTCAACGTCAAGGTTACGATACCGGCTGTAAAGAACAAGACTTGGCTTCGAACATCTTCCGGTATCTCTAACGTGTAAGACACCATCAACGCCAATGTCAATCCCAATGCACCACGTAAACCGCCCCATGTCAGAATCACCGATTCCCGAAACGACAAACCATATCCGCAACGTTTCATTACAGGATAAAGAATGGCAATCATCACGGCACGAACCACGTTAACGCCAATATAAATCAAGAACAAGGCGGCCAAATTGGTCCAAGAGAAATCAACTTTCAGCGCAATTACAATTCCCACGATTATAAATATCAACGTATTGGCGATGTAAGCTGTCAATTCCCAGAATTCGTCCATAAATCGGTTTACCCCTGTCTTCAATTTCGGTTTTCCTACATAAGAAATAGTCAATCCAAATGCCACCAAAGCGATTACTCCCGAAATGGCCAGCGTTCCCTGAGCCAAGAAAAAGGTCACATAAGCCGCCATGATAATTACGCTGTTTTGCACCAAAGCATCTCCTTCCACTTTCTGGATAAACCAAATCGTGATTCGAGCCAGCAACAACCCCAACAATACGCTCCCGATCATCACAACAAAGAATTCCACTACCGGATTCTCCGGAGCATGGACGGAAGCCGAGTATACACCGAAAAACAGCATAAACAGGACGATACCCGTCCCGTCATTCAGCATCGATTCGGCATCCACTAACGTAGAGAAACGCTTACTCGTTCCCAACTCCCGCAAAAGCGCAACCACCGCCACTGGATCTGTTGCACTAATCAATGCACCAAACATCAACGCGAACGACCAATTCCACTCTTCAAAGCCGGGAATCACTCCGGCAATCGCCATCACAAGCGCTCCTGTCAGAAACATGGCAATCACCATCCCCGGAGCAGCTAGCAGTGACGCATTTGTTAATGTCTTTTTGAAGATGTGCATATTCAATTCATAGGCCGCGTCGAAAATCAAAAGAGGAAGAAAAATATATAAAATCAGATCAGGATTCATGTTTCCGACCGCATCAATCGAGGTTTTCAATATAGGCATATCACCTAACAAATTCGTGCGATCTAATATTCCGATGCCAATACCTAAACAAAATAACCCCACCGTATAAGGGAAACTGCTTCTTTTCAGTATGTACTTCATAACAGCACCCGCCAACAAACAAAATACAACAAAAATCAAGGGGGCCAATAATCCTTCCGTTTCCATTTCTTTTCTGTTATAATTATAAAATGAGACTGCAAATGTAGTAAATAGGGTTCTATTAATCAAACAAAGCTCCGAGACCGATCAGGGCAAACGCATCTAATTTCTCAAGATTTTCAAGAGATATTCATTATCCCATCCAGCTTTGAGTCTTTTCCCTTTCACGCCCACTTTGGCCGACTTCTCGTTCTTGAGCAGATTCAATGCGACTCTGTTGATCAACGAGAAGTTCTGTGCCGTGTTTCTGACCCTTTTTGTAGCTTTGTAAAAAAGGTTGACTATTAGTAGAGCAGGTTGACTCGGATTTGTGTTAATGGGCGATTACTTTGATATTGCTGTAATTGTTCCCTTCGAAAAGAATTTTGCCTCGCTTCCCGCCGTTAATGTCGAGGAGGTAATTATCCTTTTCGCGGTGGTCTGCTCGATTATCAAATCCTAATTGTTCTTTTTCTGCCGGATGACGGCGTTCCACCTCAATGCCGCTCACCGAACAGCGTCCGTACCGCATGTTGTTTGCTTCCAATTGGAAGGAGGCATCCGAAGCAACTCCAATATTCAGATTCCCATAACGTGCATTCACATCAATCCGTTCAAAGTTTGTTGCCAATGCCTCGATTTCAAAATTTCCATAACTCAGTGTGGGAACGCTCAATCGCTTCTGCAATGCTTCTATCCGACAGTTGGTGTACTTGACATCCAGTGTTCCCTCTTCCAGTCGCTTCATCTGTATATTTCCATATTTGGCATCCACTTCAGCCTTCCGGATATTTCCCATATAGAAGTTGGAATAACTGCTATCGATGTGCAACAATGAAACATCGCCGATATTTACTTTTCCACTATAAGCAACGTCCAATGTAGCTGTTTCGACATTGCCAAGCGTTACGTTTCCATACTTGGATTCGAGATAAAGGGGAGCGGAGAAATTGCCGCCTTCAATGTTTCCATATTTGGCGCGCAGCGTACACTTTCCCTTGTTCTCGTCCGGCATGTAAATGTTCCCGTACTTTTGTACCAACTCGCAGGTAAGCCGTTCCGGCATTTGGACGAAATAATTAATCGAGAAAGAGCCGGAGAAATTTTTGTTACTGTTACGGAGTGAGGTGACGGCAGAAATCGTATTACCCGTTTTGTCCATCTGAATCTTGACCCGGTCTATCCACTCTTGAGCTTTTTCTTTACTTTTCGTTTTTGCTTCGATGACAATGCGGAATTCTACCTCGTTTTTCTTCCAATAGGTCACATGAATGTTGCCATAGCAATTGTCTACTTGTAGCTGGTCGTCTTTGCCGGTCTTGAAGCTTTTGGTAATCTCTTTCTTTTTAATATCTTCCGGGTTGTCCGCCCAAAGAGGAAGTATGCAAAGCAGGGCAAACAATAGAAACAGATACGGGCGACATTTGGCCTGTACGTGAGTTGTCGGATGTAATTGATTCGGTTTCATTTGAAATAGAAATTTATTGATTAGACTATTTATATTCATTTCTCATCTTTTCCATCTGTGCCAGCATGAATTGAAGGCTTTCCAAACTGGCCTCGTAATGTTGATTCATCGTAAGCAAAGCATTGTTGGAGCAAGGCAACGTCGGCAAGACCTGTTCCTCAAATTGCCGGCTGTCGGCCAAGACCTGTTTCATTTCGTCCAATAAGCCTTGAGTGCCCGGAGTCGACCGCTGTTCGCTGAGCGCCTGTATTTGGAAAACCACGTCGTTCATCTGCATGGTGTAATAGAGACGGAGCCCGTCAATTTCTTCTTTCAACATACAACTGGATGCTTCGGCTCCTTGCTGCTCCGTACCTGCCGGATATAATTTGACAAGAAACAGCAAGGCGATACTTGCCGCTGCCAATAGCGCGCACATGCTGTATAGAAGCGTATGGCGTGTATGTGAAGTTGGCAGCTTCTTCTCGAAACGCTCGAGATGACCGGCGGGTAACCGGTCGTCTTCGAAAGCGTCTCGATGCGTGTCTATGAAATGTTTTAACTGATCCATATCGTTATCTTTTTGTAAGTTGTTCCAATAATTTTCGTTTTCCTCTGAGATACTGGCTTCGTACGCTGGCAGGCCGTATGTTCAGGATGGAGGCAATCTCTTCCATGTCGTAACCTTCGAACAGATAGAGCGAGAGTACCACCCGGTAACCGGCAGGCAACTGTTGGCAGGCGGCTTTTACCTGAGCAACGGAACATTGCAACTCCTCTTCGTCGGGCGTATCTTCGTCAGCCAATTCAGCGTAATCGTCGGTCAGATCTTCCCCTTCGGGCAGTTGACGGCGGACGTAATCAATCGCAGTCCGTACCGCAATCTGTTGAAGCCATGCCTCGAAACTTGTTCCCGCTTGATACTGTTCAAGCCGGGTGAACGCCTTCAGGAAGCTGTCTTGCATCGCCTCTTCCGCATCCTGCGGATTGCCGATGATGCGGAGGCAGACGTTGTA
>CALUTX010000159.1 GCA_944323815.1 uncultured Parabacteroides sp.
GCACGTTCTGTGCCGAAGCGTGGGATTGCATCAGCCGTTACGTCTATGCGGCGTTGCAAGGCGGCTCCATCATGCAGGGCTGGACGAACAACGAAAAGGTGATGATAACCTGCTGCAACGACGGCACGCGCCCCGTCATCTTTAAGTTGGAGCGGATAGATGAAGAAGTTTAGAAATTTACTACCTTTGAACGGGGGATAAAACAACCGGGAACAGTAAATCTTCTTCAATCAGCGTCGGCGTTTGTACAATCAGCGGTGGAGATTGTATAAACGCCGACGCTGTTTATAGAAACACCGACGCCGTTTTAAGAATTACTTCCGGGGAAAGTCGTTTTATGCTTAGGGAATAAACAGATTTCTTCTTAGGGAATGGAAAAAGTTTTGTGCGGGGAACATCGGTTTGTATGCACGAGAGAAAATCACTGCCAACAATGAAAACTTTTTTGTCATTTTTTTAACCTGCCATTTGCCCAAAAACATTAGTTTTGCTGCCAATAATGCTTAAATCACAATTCTCATGAGTCAATTATTCAAATCGAAAGCTTTTTTCTCATTGTTGTTTTGTGCCCTTTCTGTCACAAGCATGGCACAAGTGGTGAAGGATTCGCCCGTGCGGATGGTGCGGATGTCTGGATATGTCGGGGAGCGTATCGACGCTTGCATCGAACATCGGGTGAAAGCGCAAGACGTGGAACATCTGGTCGAACCCTTCCGCCATCAAGACGAAAAATCGCGCTGGCAAAGCGAGTTTTGGGGCAAATGGATTCAAGGAGCCATCGCCTCCTATCGCTACAACCGCGACCCGGAACTGTACCAAATCATCAAAAACGCGGCCGAATCGCTGATGGAAACCCAGTTGCCGAGTGGGTACATCGGGAATTATGCGCCTGAATACCAATTGCAGGCATGGGACATCTGGGGACGTAAATATTCGGCGTTGGGGCTGATTGCGTGGTACGATTTGTCGGCCGACAAGGAT
Organism: uncultured Parabacteroides sp.; assembly: GCA_944323815.1. GTDB lineage: Bacteria > Bacteroidota > Bacteroidia > Bacteroidales > Tannerellaceae > Parabacteroides. Next base: position 982 of record CALUTX010000159.1, read on the forward strand.
GCGTTGGACGCGGCGTGCCGCCTGATAGACCATCTGATGACGCAAGTCGGGCCGGACACAACCAACATCGTATCAACCGGCTTTTACGTCGGCATGGCCAGCTCGTCCATTCTGGAGCCGGTCATGTACCTATACAACCGGACGGGCAAACAAAAGTATCTCGATTTCGCCCAATACATCGTCAGCCAATGGGAAACGCCTGACGGGCCGCAACTCATCAGCAAAGCCATCGCCGACGTGCCGGTTGCCAACCGCTTCCCGCATCCCGCAAACTGGTTTTCACGGGAAAACGGACAAAAGGCGTATGAAATGATGTCGTGCTACGAAGGGTTATTGGAATTATATAAAGTAACACACAACCCGCTGTACCTCGCTGTGGTGGAAAAAACGGTCGGGCATATCATCCGGGAGGAAATCAACATCGCCGGTTCCGGCAGTGCTTTCGAATGCTGGTACGGCGGCAAGGAGCGGCAGACGTTGCCCACGTATCACACGATGGAAACCTGCGTGACCTTTACATGGATGCAGCTCTGCAACCGCTTGCTGCAACTGACCGGCAATTCGCTTTATGCCGACTACATCGAGAAGGCCGTTTACAACGCCCTGATGGCTTCGCTGAAAGCCGATGCCTCGCAAATCGCCAAATACAGCCCGCTGGAGGGATGGCGGCACGAGGGAGAAGAACAGTGCGGCATGCACATCAACTGCTGCAACGCCAACGGGCCGCGTGCCTTTGCCCTGATTCCCGGATTCGCCTATCAAGCGCAAGACGATTGCATCCGTATCAACTTCTACACGCCTTCGGATGCCTACATTTGGCTAAAGGGGAAAAGAGAAATCCACATCGAGCAGGAGACCAACTATCCGGTGGAGGACACGATCCGAATAAATATTGATCCCAAACGTTCCACCACTTTCGCATTGGCACTGCGCATTCCGGCATGGAGCCAGATAGCAACTGTTTCGGTCAATGGCGAGCCGCAAAGCGGCGTCTTGCAAGGCGCTTACTACACGATTAACCGAAAATGGGAAAAAGGCGACCAAGTCTGTATCCGGTTAGACCTGCGTGCGCGCCTCGTCGAGCAAAACCAAGCGCAAGCCATCGTCCGCGGCCCGATTGTATTGGCCCGCGACAGCCGTTTCAATGACGGTTTTATCGACGAGACGTCGCAAATCGTCAGCAAGGAGGGCTATGTCGAGCTGACGCCGGTCGAAGCGCCCGCATTTGCATGGATGGCATTTACCGCCCCGATGATATTGGGAACCGATTTGGAAGGCAACCGCACGCCCAAACAGGTGCATCTCTGCGATTTCGCGTCGGCCGGTAACACGTGGGACAAGACACAACGTTATCGCGTCTGGCTGCCCAAAACGCTGAACGTGATGCATACGCCTTACAAACCTTATAACCAGTAGCCCGGGAGCAAAGGATAAAAAGATGCAAAAAGGAAAAGAGAAATGCGGAAAAGTCCATAAAAAAGTCGTTCTTTTGCAAGTTGAATAAAATTTTTAGCAAGCAAAATTATGCGCACACCGACACTGCAATATCTCTATCTGCAAAAACCTGTGACATTGGTTGTTATCATCTGCATCTTATCCGTCCTCCCTTGGATGGGGCTTGGAGATTTTTCAACGAAAGGCGAGCCGCGCGAAGTTGCTGTTGCCACCGCTATGCTTGAAAGCGGGAATTGGGTCTTGCCGCAGGTCGAGGCCCACGAATTGGCTTATCAGCCGCCGTTGGCACACTGGCTGATGGCGACCGTGTCTCTGCCACAGGGATATATATCCGAATTTACCGCCCATTTGCCTTCCGCTTTGGCGTTCATTGCCTTAATCGTGTGTACGCTGCTTTTCTTCGGGAAACGGCTGCGGTTCCAACAGGCATTCATCACGACGTTGCTGCTCATCACCTGCATCGAAATCCATCGGGCAGCCATGTCCACGCAAGCGGATATGCTGCTGACAGCCCTCATCGTCATCGGGCTTATCCGCCTTTTCCGCTGGGAAGACAAATTGGAGCTGAAAGGATTGCCCATCGCCATCCCGCTGTTATTAGGATGCGCGGTGCTGACGAACGGACCCGCCGGGCTTGTCTTGCCGCTATTCGTCTTCGGGGTTTATCTTTTCGCGCTTCGCAAATATGCTTGCCGGACGATTTTCAAAGCGTTGCTTTATGTTGCCGTCTCCTCTTCATTCCTGCCTTTCCTGTGGTACATCGCCGCGTGGAAAGAGGGAGGAGAAGCGTTTATCAGCGTCACCTTGTCGGATTATTTCTCCGGCAACAAACATGGGATTGGATACAATTTCGCGACACTCGTCACCGGTTTCATGCCTTGGACGCTCTTCTTCTTTTTCTCCCTGTTCGGGATGAAACTGCATAAGCCCACAAAGTCGCTCAAAGAAATACTTTCCGATTGGTGGGGACAAATCCGGGCCATGGAGAAAGAGAAATTGTTCAGCCTTGTCGCGCTGGTCTGCATCTTGGTCTTTTATTCGTTTCCGGCTTGCAAACGAAGCGCCAATCTAATGCCGGCCTATCCATTCATCGCTATCTTCCTTGCGCAGTATGCGCTCTACTTGACGGAATACCGGACCAAAGTCACCCGTTTGTTTGCCGCTTTCATGGCGTCAGTCACAGTGGTCGGACTCATCGCAGTGTTGTTCACTATGTGCGGCACCATCGACCCGCTGCACATTGCTTCTCATTACACAGACCATCCGGAGACATTGGCACAAATCCGGTCGATAGCCCATGTATATGCTCATCCGAACGGATTAACCATCGGGACGCTGGTTTTCGTCCTGCTCGTCTTGGGCATCGTCTACTATCAGATGTTCAAGAAGATCAACATCAAAATCCTGTATGCCACAATCGCCCTCACATTCGCCCTCAATCTGTTGGCCGATGGCGTTCTTATCTAAATCAATGAAACAAAAAGGCTCCGCCGTCATGACGAAGCCTTTCTTGTTTCATTGAAAATGATTGTTATTTCAATTCCCGAATCTTGATGTTTCTGTACGAAACTTCATCCCAGTGGTCTTGAATCAGAATGTGTCCTTTCTGGGCAGAACCGTACGGGCCAAATTCGGCATATTCCTTATTGCGGAACTTGCTGCCTTTTACCAGTTCCATGAACTCCGGCGAACCCCAATCATATTCCACAGTCTTAAATCCATTCAGCCAATGCTCAACATGTTTGTTCGGGAACACTTTGATAACGCCTTTGTTCCATTTTCCGATGCCGTTAAAGCGGACACCTTTTGCGGCAACCATATCATACAAACTGGAAAGTTTGCGGCTTCCCGGAAATGAAGTACAAAGTTTGGCATCCGGATGATGCGCGTCGTCAAGCACCTGAAATTCCGGTCCGATAACAAAGCCCTTCTTCTTTTCGCTCTCTTGTACGAAATATTTGATACCGCCATTGGCACCCTCTGTCAGTTTGAACTCAAAGCTCAGCTCAAATGCGCTAAATTCCTCTTCGGTCAAAATATCACCGCCGCCTTTCTTCTCCGGATCTCTTTTCTTAACCAACGTAATCTCACCGTTTGCAATCTGCCAACCAGCTTCCGGGAACGATTCTTTGCCTGCACCGCGCCAACCGGCAGACGTCTTTCCGTCAAAGAGCAAACGCCAGCCTTCAGCCTTTTCCGTCTCCGACAAGGTGTTCGGAATCATGTTTACCTCTTTTGCCAATGGGCCTTGCATGCGGGAAGCCTCCAAATCGGTCGTCTTGATGCGGATATTCCGCCACCAAATCTCCTTTCCTACTTTCGACTCATCGCCAAAAACGCCATGCACCTGGAACGCGATGAACCCGCTTGCCGTCTCATTGTCGAGTAAGTTTGCCGTGTTCACGCCATTCAGCCAAATGCGGATGCTGTTGCCGATTGCCTCGACGCGATAGTGGTTCCAATCGTCGCGCTTGTACGCCTGCTGCCCCGCTTTGTTATCCGTCAGCGTCACAAGCCAGCCGCGCCGTGCCTCGTCATACACGCCACCGCTCCACGCACGGTCGGACGGGTCGATTTCACACTGATACCCATGTACACGGCCGTTCTGATAATCCGGCTTGCTTTCACTACGGAACTGGACACCGGAGTTCAAACTCGGGTCGCATTTCACTTCAAACTCAAGGATAAAATCACCATAGGTCTGCTCGGTCGCCATAAAGCTGTTCGGCTCTCCCATCTTGGTTGTACCCACCATGCAGCCATCTTCGACCCGATACGGCGCCTTACCGTTCAATTCGACAAACCCGGTGAAATCCTTCCCGTTAAACAACTCTTGCCAACCATCGTCTGATTGACATGCGGCACAAAACAATGTCATTGACAATGCCGCCATCTTCCAATACGCTTTCATTTTTTTGTTTATTGATACTATATCTATATTAGTTAAACAATCTAATTTCTAAATAAACATTGCACATGTGTACGCGCACAAAGATAGGAATTTTTATTTTATCTATCCTATTCCATGTATCTTTGCAGAAATTTTTTTCAGTAAACAAATCACAAATATGGAACATCCGTTTAAACAAATCGCTCTTTTTGATTTTGACGGCGTCATCGTCGACACCGAACCGCTCTACGACCTCTATTGGAACGAAGCGGGCGAACGCTATCACACAGGCATTCCCCATTTTGCATCGCACATAAAAGGGACAACCATGCCCTACATCCTCGAAAAATATTTCTCCGACCGCAGCGAGGATTTCCGCCAACAAATCGTCCGCGAATCGGAAGCCTTCGAACAGCAAATGGCTTTTCCTCCCGTGCCGGGAGCCATCGAATTTATGCATTTGCTGAAGGAGAAAGGGATACGGGTCGGATTGGTAACCAGTTCAGACGATGCGAAGCTGAAGCGCGCGCTCCGGATTTTGCAACTCGAATCCTTTTTCGATACAATTGTCAGCGCCGACCGCATCACACGCGGCAAACCAGATCCCATGTGTTACGAATTAGCAGCTGCCGACCTGCACGTCACGCCTGCTGATTGCCTCGTCTTCGAAGACTCCTTTGCAGGCATCGAAGCGGCCACACGAGCCGGTATGCGCGTCATCGGGCTTTCGACCACCAATCCGGAAACAGAACTTCGCGACAAAGTGCACGCCGTTATCCCTAACTTCGAAGGATTAACTTTCGACGATTATCAAAAATGGTAAAAAAAGAACACGGATAACACAGAAAATCCTATCCGTGTTATCCGTGCTCTCTATTTTATCCTTTGTTAGAACGTGTAACCGACGCGCACACCCAACATGGCCGCATCGAAATCTTTAATCGCGTTATACTTAACTTCAAGCCCGACCGTAATCACATCGGAAACATAACACTCTGCACCCAGACCGACATTCGCGCCAAAACGGGTCGCATTGTCATCCCACTTTCCGATATTAAATTTCCAAAACGAAAGGTCCAAACCGAGTAACGGATAGAAACCGAACATATCGCTCAGCTTGAACAAATAATGCGCATTCACATCAATAGCCGCTGCGCTCAGTCCATTATTCTTCACCAAATAATTGATAGAAGGTGCAATCCGCCAATTATCCGTAATGCTATACCGATAGTCTATTCCCAGATACGTATTGCCGTTATCGTTAAAGTGATACCCGACATTAAAACCAAAAGACGATTGTCCCTGCTCCGTTTGTGCAAAAGCACCTATGCTGCAAATAGCAAGCATAATCATAATGACTAATTTCTTCATATTACCCTATTTTAAATCCAACAATACGCCAAATATACAACCTTTTTTTTTTTTTTTCTTTTTTATTCCTTCACTTTTAATCGTTCTCCGGCACTGCGGACAATACTGCGGTAATATTCTT
>CALUTX010000160.1 GCA_944323815.1 uncultured Parabacteroides sp.
GAACAGAGAAGTTAAGCCCAATGGCGCCGATGGTACTGCGTAAAAGTGGAAGAGTAGGTAGCCGCCGTTTTTTGAAAGGTGATTAGACCGGTTGAGAGTTTTCTCAATCGGTCTAATTTTTTGAGGAAATGTAATATTTGAGATGTTCTGTCGTTCAATAAATATTGACTTGTTTGGAGTATGAAAAGTATCTATGATTCGCGGCAGCGTTTGAAATATTTGTTTATTGTAGTAGCTGTTTGTATTGCCATTGCCTCTTTGGTTGTTTCTGATATTTTGATTAAGGGCTTGGCGCAAGAAGAACGGCAGAAGATGGAGATTTGGGCGGAAGCGACTCGGCTTACTGCCAGTAAAAATACAGCGGTCGACATGTCTTTGGTATTGAAAATTCTTCAGGGAAATACAACGATTCCTGTAGTTTTGTGTAATGACCAAGACAGCATCATGTCGATGAAGAACATTGATTTGCCCGAAAAAGATGTCGAAGCCTTTAAACGGGCAAAAGTGCTGGAACTGAAAAGCCGGAACACGATTGTGATTGACATGGAGGATGGCACTTACCAATATGTTTATTACGACGACTCGATTATATTAAAACGCCTATTGATTTATCCTTATGCACAACTTACGGTTGTATTTGTTTTTATTTTAATCGCTTTTCTGGCGTTAGCCAGTACAAAGAAGGCCGAGCAGAACAAAGTTTGGGTTGGCCTGTCAAAGGAAACCGCGCATCAGTTGGGGACTCCGATTTCCTCTCTTATCGCATGGATTGAATATTTGCGAACAAAAGTGGATATATCGCTGTTAAATGAAATGGAGAAAGATGTGAAACGTTTGGAGGTGATTGCCGAACGTTTTTCCAAAATAGGTTCGAATCCGGATCCTGTGCCAGTCGATATAAATGCCTCCATACAAATGGCATTGGACTATATGAGTACACGCATTTCCTCGAAGGTGCGGATTTATACGCATCTTGCTCCGGAACCGGTTTGGGTCTTGATGAATGACTCTTTGTTCGCATGGGTCGTTGAGAATCTGACAAAAAACGCGGTCGATGCGATGGAGGGACAAGGTGAAATCACCTACAAAGTGGAAGAAAAGGACAAAGTGGTCCGTATAGACATCACAGATACGGGAAAAGGCATTGCCAAATCGAAGTTCAAGACCGTCTTTAATCCCGGTTATACGACGAAAGAACGGGGTTGGGGGTTAGGTCTGTCACTTGTAAAGCGGATCATTGAATCTTATCACGGCGGTAAAATCTATGTAAAAAGTTCGGAGATTGGAAAGGGCACAACTTTCCGCATCGAACTTCGGAAATATAACAAAATGCTCTCTTGAGCGATGAACTGGTAATTATAAAAGAAAAAAGGTATGAAAAGAGGTATTATTTATTTGTGGATATTGGTTTTGTTGGGAGGAATGCTCCCTTTGCAAGCACAGACCAAGTTTGGAGTGAAAGGCGGATTGAATGTGACCTCTGTCCATTTGAATTCGGATATACTGAAGGCGGATAATGTGACGGGATTCCAGATCGGACCGATGATGGAAACCATGATTCCCGTGCTCGGGCTTGGCTTTGATGCCGCGATTTTGTATGCCCAAAAAGGAATGGATTTGAAATCGGGCACCGGGGTGACGGATCAAGTGAAGACCAGTTATCTGAATGTCCCCATCAATCTGAAGTGGAAATTCGGTTTACCCTTGGCGAAACTATATGTAGCCGCCGGCCCCTATTTCGATTTCCGGATAGGCGGTGATAAGTTTTGGGAAGTTCCCGGCAGTGTGGTCGATCAAGTAAAGGCAAAAACGTTCAGCACAGGCTTGAACCTGGGCGTGGGAGCCGAACTGTTCAGCCATTTGCAAGTCGGTTTTAATTACGGATGGGGATTGACGGATAATTATCGTGCGGAACATTCTGATATCAGCGCGAAGAACAGAGGATGGTCGATTACAGCGGCGATATTGTTTTAGCCCGTTTGCCGGTTTGCGATGAAATACGCAGAAGTTATACTCCCCTTATCGTTAGACAATAGTTATACCTATCGCATCCCTGCCGATTTGGAACAGCAGGTGGTTCCGGGTTGCCGGGTGCTTGTCCATTTCGGGAAGAAGCATTATTACACGGCTATCGTCATGTCGGTGACGGACGATACGCCTGTGCGGAATTATGAATTGAAAGAAATCTACGCCCTGCTGGATGCCACCCCCATCTTGCGTGAACCGCAACTCCGTTTCTGGAAATGGATTGCCTCCTACTACATCTGCAAGTTGGGGGATGTCTATAAAGCGGCGTTACCCTCCGGTTTGAAATTGGAGAGCGAAACCGTCGTCGTCTATAATCCCGATTTTGAAGCCACCGAACCGTTGCGCTCGCAAGAACAAACTCTCTTGGATGCGTTTGCCGGTACGCTGAAGCTGACCATCTCTGAATTGGAGCGGAAAACCGGCCTACACAATGCCGTTTCTTTGGTCATGGCTTTGATGAAGAAGGGCGCGGTGGAGGTAAGCGAGGAGGTAAAACGGAAATTCGTCCCGAAGATGCAGACAATCATCCGCCTTTCCGCCGCCTATCAATCGGAAGAGAAATTGCAAGCCGCATTTACCGAATTAAAGCGGGCGCAGAGGCAGGAACAGCTGTTGCTCTGCTTCCTGGAAAGATGCGAAACCTCGGCCGCCGGTTTCTCGGCAGAAATCCCGAAAAACGAGTTGCTGGAACGCAGCGGCTGCTCGGCGGCGGTATTGGACGGACTGTTGAAACGGGGTATTTTGGAAGGCAGCGAAAAAGAGATCGGTCGGCTGCCATTTCCCGCCGCTGCCGAGCCGGAAGCGTTGCATCCGCTGACCCCTGCACAACAAAAGGCATACGATGAGATAGGTGAACGATTCGCGCAAAAAGAGATTTGTCTGCTGCACGGCGTTACCTCCAGCGGAAAAACAGAGGTCTATGTGCATCTGATTGCGGAGGAACTGGCTGCCGGGCGTCAGGTTTTGTATCTGCTGCCGGAAATTGCCATCACGACGCAAATCATGGAGCGTCTGTCCAAACGCTTTGGCGATAAGCTGCTGGTTTATCACTCCAAGTTCTCGGACAATGAGCGGGTCGAGATATGGAACCGCCTGTTGCAGACGGACGGCCCCCTTCTGATTGTCGGCGTTCGCTCTTCCCTTTTTCTCCCTTTCCACCGATTGGGACTAATTATTGTCGACGAAGAGCACGACCCCTCCTACAAGCAGCAAGACCCTGCCCCCCGCTATCAGGCACGGAATGCCGCGATGGTCTTGGCTTCGATGCACGGCGCAAAGACCTTGCTCGGCTCGGCGACCCCTTCGCTGGAAACCTATTACAACGCGCGGACGGGTAAATATGGCTGGGTCGAGCTGACGACTCGCTACGGCGAGGGGCTGATGCCCGAAATCCTGCCCGTCGACATCAAAGAGCTGAAGCGGAAGAAGATTATGAAAGATACTGTTTTCTCCCCTCTATTGAAAGAAAAGATGACGCAGGCATTGGAACGACAGGAGCAGGTGATTTTGTTTCAAAACCGCCGCGGCTTTGCCCCTGTTATTGAATGCAAGCAGTGCGGGTGGGTACCGCATTGCGTCAATTGCGACGTGAGCCTTACTTACCACAAGTTTCGGGACGAACTGGTCTGCCATTACTGCGGCTACCGCGTCGCACTTCCCCGCCATTGCCCCGAATGCCACGGGGAGGAGTTGAAAATCATGGGCTTCGGGACGGAAAAGGTCGAGGAGGAGGTCGCAAGCCTTTTCCCCGATGCACGAGTGGCGCGGCTGGACTTCGATTCGGCCCGCACGCGCGCGGCTTACGAACAGATTATCCGCGATTTCGAAACCGGCAAGACGCAGGTGCTTATCGGCACGCAGATGCTCTCGAAAGGGCTGGATTTCGGTCATGTGAGCGTCGTCGGTATCCTCAATGCGGACAGTTTGATGAATGTCCCCGATTTTCGGGCCTACGAACGGGCGTTCCAGCTGATGACGCAGGTCGGCGGACGGGCCGGCAGGCGCGGGAAGCGGGGTTGCGTCGTGTTGCAGACCTCCCAGATAGACCATCCGCTGATTCGGCTCGTGCAACAGTTCGATTACGTCAGTATGGCGCGTTGGCAGCTGAGCGAACGGAGCCAGTTCCGCTATCCACCCTATTTCCGCTTGATTGTCATCGTCCTGCGCAGCCGCAACGAGGCGGTCTTGCAGGAGATGGCGCGGCTCTATGCCGAGAAACTGCGCCGTCAGGTCGGCGATCGCCTGCTGGGGCCGGTCACCCCGCCCGTCACCCGCGTGCAGACCTTCTACATCCGGCAGCTCGTGTTGAAAGTGGAGAGCAGCGTCGCGATTGCGCCCGTCCGTCAGTTGCTGGACGCGGTCTGTCAGGAAATGCAGCAACAGCCGTCGTTCCGCCAATTGTTGATACATTATGACGTAGACCCGAATTAGGGTTGCAGGTTATTTTGTATTTTTGTGGCAAAATGAAAGCAAATGACTCCTTGTATTTTAAATCTGGAAACATCGACCTCCGTTTGCTCCGTCGCGCTGGCGGCAGGCGAGGAGGTACTTTTTGAGAAGGCAGCCTTCGAGGGGCCTTCCCATGCGGCATTATTGGGTACGTTTGTGTCGGAAGCGCTCGCCGCACTGAAAGAAACGGGAAAGAGGCTTGACGCTGTCGCCGTCAGCAGCGGTCCGGGCTCGTACACGGGGCTGCGCATCGGCGTCTCGATGGCGAAAGGCCTCTGTTTTGGTCTGAACATCCCCTTGATTGCCGTCCCGACGCTCGACTGTCTCGCGGCGGAGGCCATCCGGCAAAACGGCGGGGCGTCGGACACGCTCTATTGCGCCATGCTCGACGCGCGTCGGATGGAGGTTTATGCTGCCCTTTACGACAGTGCGCTGCAGGTCGTCCGGCCCGTCGCGGCGGAGGTCATCGACGCCTCCTCTTACGCCTCTTTCCTGTCCGAAGGGAAGGTCTGCTTCTTCGGGAATGGGTCGGACAAGTGCCGCTCGGTGTTGCAGTCTCCCAACGCCCGTTTCCTCGACGGCGTTTTTCCCTTGGCGACGGCGATGCTGCCGCTTTCCATGCAGGCCTTTGCCGCCCGCCGGTTTGAAGACGTAGCCTACTTCGAACCGTTTTATCTAAAAGAATTTCAGGCGACTGTTGCCAAAAACAAAGTGCTGGGAAAGTAGGAGGGGAAGGGCTTCTGCGGGTAGGAAGACATCCTCTGTACTAATACAGAGGCTTCCGCGGGCGTGAAAACTGCCTCCGTATTAGTACAGAGGCTTCCGCGGACGTGAAAAGGGCTTCTGTATTAGTACAGAGGCTTCCGCGGACGTGAAAAGGGCTTCTGTATTAGTACAGAGCCGTCCGCGGACGCGCAAAACCGTTTTGTACCCCTACGGAGCCATTTTTCACGCCTGCGATGGTTTCTGTACCCCTACGGAGGGGTTTTACAAAAGATATTTTGTATCTTGCAACCGTTATGAATCAAATTGTAAGATTATGGCAACAGTAGGAACATACACAACCGTTGACGCGATTCCTTTGTCGCGTCTCCGTAACGGCGAATTGCTCGCCCTTATTCAGCGGACGCTGGAATTTGTAGAAGAGGTGGCCGGCGAAGAGGAAGAACGGCCCGGTGGCCTGTCGGTACTGGCCGCGACGGATGATGGGGTGCCTGCCATCGGGCTGAGCGCCGAGTTTGTAACGCAACTCACGGCCGACGCCGAAGCCCTCGCCGAGCGGGTGAGCGAAACGACGGCTGCCGACACGACGCCCGAAGCCGACACGCACGAACGCAACCGCGACGCGTTGATGAGCTTCATCGTGGCGCGCATCAAGCAGGCCACCACCGTGCCCATTGCCGCCGACGCGGAAGCGGGCAATTTCCTCCTCCGGAGGATTTCTCCCTATCAGGACATCACCCGCCTGCCCGTCGCCGAGGAGACGGTGAAAATCCGGGGCTTTCTGACGGACATCCGGAAGGATGATTGCGCGGCGCACGTCACGCGGCTGGGGCTGGAACCCTATCTGACGGAGTTGGAAACGGAAAATGAGGCGTACGATGCGGCTGTGAAGCAGCGCACGGTTGCGCGCGCGCTCGTCGTCAAGGAGGATACCGAGACGCTGCGCAAGCGGATGCACGAGGAGTTTAATGTCTTGTGCCTGTTGGCGCAATCGTTCGCCGTGGCCGTCCCGAGCGACGCGGCTTCGACCTTCGTCTTGAAGCTGAACCAGCTTATCGCCGAGACCAATGCCGCTTACAACCGGCGCATGGGCCACTCGAAGGGCAATTCCTCTGAAACACCCTCCACTGAAGAACCAGGCGATTCGGGCGAAACACCCACCGACCCGGGAACGGACGGGGAAAGGCCGGGAGAACTTTAGGAAATTGAGAATTGAAAATTGAGAATTGAGAAATAGGCTTCGCACCAAACACGAAGCCTATTTTTTATTTTCAACTCCTATTTTTCAATTTCCAATTCTCCATTCTCAATAAAAAAATAGGCTTCACCGAGCGCGAAGCCTATTTTTCAATTCTCAACTTTCAATTCTCCATTTAAAAACTATCCCAGGAATCCCAGCAAGATACCCGCAGCCACCGCTGAGCCAATCACACCAGCCACGTTCGGGCCCATGGCGTGCATCAGCAGGTAGTTGGTCGGATCATACTCCTGTCCGACGATGTGGGAGATACGCGCCGAGTCGGGAACGGCTGATACGCCGGCGTTAGCGATAAGCGGATTAATCTTATTCCCGTCCTTCAAGAACAGGTTGAAG
>CALUTX010000161.1 GCA_944323815.1 uncultured Parabacteroides sp.
TCGACAACATCCGCAACATCATGTTTCGTCCGGAGCTGTACAGCCGTTTCCACGTTTCCAAATTCATGGTCTCGGCACCGGCCAAAATCAAGATAGGCACGCCGATGGAGCAAATCATGCAGCTCTTTGACGACACGAAGGCATGGAACCTGCCGGTGGTCGACGAAGACGGCCATTACATCGGCTTCATGTCGAAATCCAAGATATTCAACTCCTACCGCGAGATATTGGTCGATAACTTTTCAGGAGATTAATAATCCATACATTATTATATATGAAGAAAGAAGATATGCGAATCGTCTATATGGGTACGCCCGACTTTGCGGTCGAGAGCCTGCGTGCCCTTGTGGAAGGCGGATATAATGTGGTCGGCGTCGTCACGATGCCCGACAAACCCATCGGACGGCACGGCAGTGTCCTGCAAGCCAGCCCCGTCAAGCAATATGCGCTGGAAAAGGGGCTCCCCGTCCTCCAGCCGGAGAAGCTGAAAGACGAAACATTCCTCAACGCGCTGCGCGAATTGCGGGCAGACCTGCAAGTGGTGGTTGCTTTCCGGATGCTGCCCGAAGTGGTCTGGGCGATGCCTCCGCTCGGGACGTTCAACCTTCATGCCGCCCTGTTACCGCAGTATCGCGGTGCGGCGCCTATCAACTGGGCGGTTATCAACGGCGAGACGGAAACGGGTGTCACGACCTTTTTCCTGACGCACGGGATGGACACGGGCAAGATTATCCGCCAGAAGCGTCTGCCGATTGCCGACACCGACGATGTGGGGACAGTCTACGACGCCTTGATGCATCTCGGTGCCGGACTGGTGCTGGAGACGGTCGACCTCATTCTCTCCGGCGAGGTGGAGGCCGTCGAACAGTCGGCGTATGGTGATTCGGAGAGTGAGTTGCGTCCCGCCCCGAAGATATTCAAGGAGACTTGTCGCATCGACTGGCGGCAACCGCTAAAGCCTATTTATGATTTCATCCGGGGGCTTTCTCCCTACCCGGCGGCTTGGACGGAATTGGTGCAGCCCGACGGCACGCGCCTTTCGCTCAAAATTTATCAGACGGAGAAGCGTCCCGCCGAACATGCACTGCCCGTCGGAATCGTCTGCACCGATGCAAAAAGCTATCTGGATATTGCCGTCGAGGGCGGTTACCTACGCCTCCTTTCCCTCCAATTAGCCGGAAAGAAGCGGATGCCAACGGCCGATTTCCTGAACGGGTTCAAACATATTGAGGGGTGTAGGGTGGAATAATAAAAGGGGATGTGGCGTGTTGCGTCCCTATAAAAAATAAATGTGCCCGATCGCATGTAATTGGCTAATTGTATTATCTTTTTACGTTTGGGGCAGTCCCAAACGTAAAAAGAAGCTGTGCCGTAAAAACTTAATTTCGACACGCCTCTTATGGTGCCAGAGGTTTTCTCCTTTTGTTTTTCTTTGTGGAAAACAGTATCTTTGCTCGGCAAACAGGAAGTAATATGGTCGTAACTTTTGAAAAGGAATATTTGCGGGAACTGTACGTAACAGGAAAAGGCGACAAAAAACATCGCTATTGTCAAACCATTACAAGTGATAGCCTTATGATTGAAGTAAAAGGTATTGACCCTAAAATGATTGCCAACAATATAGATTCTTTTGAACCGACTCATCCCGGAGAACTGATTAAGGATGAAATAGAGTACCGTCATATCTCGCAAAAGAAGTTGGCAGAGGAAATGGGTGTGTCGTACACGGTGTTGAATGACATCGTGAACGGTAAGCGTCCTGTAAACATAAGATTTGCTTTGTTGTGTGAGGCGGCTTTGGGTATTCCGGCACATATCCTTTGCGGATTGCAATCTGATTGATATGCAGGTCGCAAAGTGTGATAAGTCGTTCTTGAAGCGTCTTGCCAGCGTAAGGAAAATAGCAGCGGCACTGTAATTGGGTTGTATCCCTTGTAGAGACGCGATGATGTCGCGTCTCTTTTTATATCTATACGTTTGTGGGAGTGTTCCTTCTCTTCAACCGTTTATACACATACACAAACGCCGGGACGAGGAACAGGTCGGCGGCAATCCATGCCGTCGGGTCGCCGAAGCAGACGGCGAGATAGCCGAAAGCGGGGACGGCAAATAGGGCAACCACCGTCCGGGCAATCATCTCCGATACACCTGACAGCATCGCTAAGTTCGTGAAACCGGCTCCCTGTATCGTATAGCGCAGGATGCAGAGCAGTCCCAAGACCGGGAAGAAGAAACAGGAAACGTGCAGGAACAGCGCCGTGTCCTTGATGATTTCGGTCTCCGTCGCATCGACGAACAGGAGGGCAAGTCATTCGGATACCAGCATCAGGAGAGCGAATGTAAAGACTGCGTAAATGAGCATCAGGCGCGTACTTGCTTTAATGCCTTGCCAGATGCGTTCAGGCTTCCCGGCGCCATAGTTTTGTCCCGTATAGGTTGCCATGGCAATCCCCAGACTTTCGAAAGCACAGATAACGAACATCTTGATGCGCATGGCAGCGGTGAAGGCGGCGACGCAAGCCGTACCGAGCGCATTGTTGGCGCTTTGGAGCAGGATGCTGCCGATAGCGGTGATGGAGAATTGCAATCCCATCGGAACGCCGATGTAGAGCAGGTTGCGGGCAATGGGAAGCCGGAAACGCCGGTCGTCTGCCGTTCCTTGAAGAATGGGGAAGTGCTTATACATATAGAGATAGCAAAGCAGGGCGGAGATACCTTGTGACACCACCGTCGCGATACCCGCTCCGGCAACGCCCCACTTCAGCACCAAGATGCAGAACAGGTCGAGCACGATGTTAAGTATCGTGGAAAAGAGCAAGAACCAGAAGGGTGTTTTGCTGTCGCCCAATGCGCGGATGATGCTGGAGAGCAGGTTGTAGAAAAAGGTGCAAGGCACACCGATGAATGTCACCAGCAGGTAGTAATAGGCCCCTTTGAATATATTGTCGGGCGTTTGCATGCTGCGCAAGATGTCTGCACAAAAAAGGCTTGTTATCAGCGCAATGGCTACGGACATGACAGTCGCGATTTGCAGGCTGACACTCACGTACCGGCGCATACTTTCATAATCCCTTGCCCCGAATTTTTGTGCAACCGGAATCCCGAAACCGCTGCAACAGCCGTTGCAAAATCCCAATATGAGAAACACGACCGATGTACTGGCACCGATAGTCGCCAAATCGTTAATCCCGAGAAACCTCCCCACAATGACTGCATCGACGAGCGAATAGGTCTGTTGCAGGATATTTCCGAGTAAAAGAGGAAAAGTAAAGTTCAGAATGAGCGGCAGGGGTGCGCCTTCTGTCAGCTCCTTAGTGGTAGACATAATGCAATGTTATTAATTGACAATTGATAATTAACAATTAAATAATTAGTAATTGTCAATTATCAATTGTCAATTGCTCAGTTCTGTTCTTTCAAGATGACGTCGTGTGCTCCGCCTTCCACGATGCTGGTAGAAGAGACCAAGGTGATTTTGGCATTCTTCTGCAATTCAGGAATGGTGATGGCACCGCAACTGCACATGGTGGCGATGATTTTACCTAACGTAACGTTGAGGTTGTCTTTCATCTTGCCAGCATAGGGGACATAGCTGTCCACGCCTTCCTCAAATTTCAGGGACTCACTGCCGCCCATGTCATAACGCTGCCAGTTCTTCGCACGATTGGAACCTTCGCCCCAATACTCTTTGACGAAGCGGTTGCCGATGGTCATCTTCTTGGTGGGCGACTCGTCGAAACGGGCAAAATAGCGTCCCATCATCAGGAAGTCGGCTCCCATGGCCAGTGCCAATACCATGTGGTAGTCATGTACAAGGCCGCCGTCGCTACAAATAGGAATGTAAATGCCTGTTTTCTTCAGATACTCGTCGCGCGCCTGTGCCACATCGATGAGGGCCGTAGCCTGTCCGCGTCCGATACCTTTCTGTTCGCGTGTGATACAGATCGAACCGCCTCCGATACCGACTTTGATGAAATCGGCTCCGGCTTCGACCAGATAGTCGAACCCCTCTTTGTCGACCACGTTGCCGGCACCGACCAGCACCTTCTCGCCATACGTCTGCTTAATCCACTGCAACGTAGCCTGCTGCCATTCCGAATAACCGTCCGAAGAGTCGATACACAACACATCGACGCCGGCCTCAATCAGAGCCGGTACGCGCTCCATGTAGTCGCGTGTGTTGATACCTGCGCCCACCAGCAGTTTCTTGTCGCTGCCCGACAGTTCTTTTGGGTTTTCACGGTGGCTGTCATAGTCTTTGCGGAAGACGAAATATTGCAGATGTTGATCTTTGTCTATGATGGGTAAGGTGTTCAGTTTGTGATCCCAAATGATTTTGTTGGCCTCGCTCAGCGTGATGCCCTGCTCGCCTACAATCAGTTTGGAGAACGGCGTCATGAACTCTTTTACCTTTTTGTCCAGCGGGTCTTTCTCTACCCGGTAGTCGCGGCTGGTGACCATTCCCAGCAATTTGCCGTTCGGGGAACCGTCGTCGGTGATACCGATGGTGGAATGTTCCGTACGTTGCACCAATGCGATTACGTCAGCCAGTGTATTTTCCGGCGTTAAGTTCGAATCGCTGATGACGAAGCCGGCTTTGAATTTCTTGACTTTCCTGACCATCTCGGCCTGGCTTTCGATGGGTTGCGAGCCGAAGATGAATGACAATCCGCCGTTGCGGGCCAATTCGATAGCCAGTCTGGGGCCGGATACGGATTGCATGATAGCGGAAACGAAAGGTATGTTTAGTTCGATAGCCGGTTTTTCGCCTGCCTTATGTTTTACGAGCGGCGTTTTCAACGAAACGTTGGTTGGAATGCACTGTTTGGTGGTTAAGCCGGGAATAAGTAGATATTCGCCGAAAGTTCTTGAGACATCGTTTAAGTAAATTGCCATAGAATTTATGTTTACTGGATGAATTTTAATTTGCAAAGTTACGCAATTCTGTTGTATTCCGTGTGGTCGTCCGGAAAGAATTTTGCGGAATCGAATAAAATAGATTGTTTAACAGGTTTGTAATGCTTTTGTTAGTCGATTTAATTTAATTTTGCCTTATTGTAAATTAGATTATATGAAGGCAAAAGATAATCTTCCCTCCGGGCAATATGTAGCGCGTGATATCAGCTGGATGTATTTCAACCAGCGTATTCTGCTTGAAGCCGCGAAGAAAACGGTTCCTTTGATGGAGCGGCTCTCGTTTTTGGGTATCTATTCGAACAATCTGGATGAATTCTTCCGGGTGCGGGTAGCGACGTTAAGTCGTATTATCGAATGTGAAGATAAAGATATACGGAAAGAGAAACAAGAGGCGGAACGCATATTCAAGGAAATCAATAAATTGAATAAGGCATACACGCGCCAGTTCGAGGAAACCTTTGCCGAAATCTTGAAAGATTTGGAGGCAGAGAATATTTATGTAGTCAATGAAACCCAGCTGACGGACGAGCAACGCGACTATCTCCGTCGTTTTTATCTGAATCATTTGAACGGTTCCACGTTCCCCCTGTTCCTTCCGCAAGTAAAGCAATTGGGCGAATTGGCCGATGCGGATATTTATCTGGCGATTCGGCTGACCCGGCTGGACGAAGAGGGGAAGGCACGCAAGCGGGAATATGCCGTGATTGAGATGCCGGTAAATGAATTCGGACGTTTTATCCGCCTGCCGGATACGGACGGGAGGGTTTGTCTGATGTTTTTTGACGATGTGATTCGTTTCTGCCTCCCGTGGATTTTTGTCGGGATGGAATATGATGTCTATGAGGCCTATACATTCAAATTTACCAAAGACGCCGAGATGGAGATGGATACGGAAATCCGCAGCGGTGTGATGGAAAAAGTCTCGAAAGGCGTCAAGAGCCGGAAACGGGGTGCGCCGATTCGGTTGGTGTATGATTCGAATATGCCCAAAGACCTGTTGAAGTTGATTGTGGGCAAATTGAATATCGACAAGTCGGATACGCGGGTTGCCGGCGGGCGTTATCATAATCTGAAAGATTTGATGCGTTTCCCGGATTGCGGGCGGAGTGATTTGAAATACTTGCCGCAACCGCCTTTGTTCAAACCGGAGTTGGAAGAGGGAAGCATTTTGGACACGATTCGTTCCAAAGATTGTTACCTGCATTATCCCTACCACAGCTTCAGTACCTATTTGCGAGTGTTGCGGGAAGCGGCGATAAGTAAAGATGTGAAAAGCATAAAGACTTCTCTCTACCGTTTAGCCAAAGATTCGCGGGTGGTAAAGGCGTTGATATGCGCGGCAAAGAATGGGAAAAACGTGACGGTTGTTATCGAGTTGCTGGCCCGTTTTGATGAAGCCTCCAATATTAACTGGTCGAAGAAGATGCAAGATGCAGGTATCCGGGTGATTTTTGGGGTGGAAGGACTGAAAGTGCATGCCAAGTTGCTGCATATCAGTTCGCGCAAAGGTGACATCGCTTGTATCAGTACGGGGAATTTCCATGAGGGAAATGCGCGGGCTTATACCGATTTCACGCTGATGACTGCACATAAAGCCATCGCTCGTGAGGTAGACGCCGTATTCAGCTTTATTGAGAAGCCCTATTCGCCTGTTCCTTTCAGACATCTGTTGGTATCGCCGAATGATATGCGGAAGAAGTTGATTTCGATGATAAACACGGAGATTCAACATGCCAAAGCGGGCGAGCCGGCTTATATCATGGCGAAAGTCAATCATATCACTGACCGTCTTTTGATTAAGAAGCTCTATGAAGCGTCGGCGGCAGGTGTGCGGATAGATCTGCTTGTGCGTGGTAACTGCTCGCTGGTCAC
>CALUTX010000162.1 GCA_944323815.1 uncultured Parabacteroides sp.
TGGTCCCACTTGGGCTTGAACCAAGGACTCCCTGATTATGAGTCAGGTGCTCTGACCAACTGAGCTATAGGACCTATTCCAAATTTTGAAATCGGGTGCAATATTACGATATATAATTGAAAGTTGCAAATTCAAGTATATACCTGTTAGTTAAAAAATATTACATTGATTGTAAATCAATGGGGTAGGAGGGGAATGTGAAATTGGGCTGCAGGTAATCGCATGGAAGCATTAATCACTTAGAATAATCATCTTTCGGGCTTTCGATGCCTGTTTGGAACTATCTGTGCTGATAACGGCTCGGTAGATATAAACTCCCGGGCGAATGCGCGATCCACCATGGCAGAGATCCCACGAAACGTCGTAAGATTCGAACAATTCCGAAGACCCGCTTTCTTCATATCGCCACAGTTGACGGCCTGCTAAATCGTAAACCATGATACCCACTTGCATACGGCTTTCGGGACGGTTGTGGGTGATATGGAATGTCACGTGGTCACGTGCGATGCCGGGGGTGGCGATAACGTCGAATAGCGTGGGTTGTAATCCCTCTACGACTTCGAATGAGAAAGTGCGGACAGTCGAATTGTTGAGAATGTCCCATACACGGAATTCTGCCGTGTGTATTCCTGGTTCTAAGGCAGGGATGGAGAACTGAACGATACCGGCACCGCTTTCTCCAATCTGTTGTTCGTAATAGCTGTTTAGATTGTAACTCAAGGTTGATGAGCCGTCAATTGTCAGCATAATGTCATGACCGACGCTGGTTCCTGTGATGTTTACACCGCTTGCGTCCCATAGTTCGGCAACGAAATAGGGGGTTGTATTGACCTGCCCGCCATCGACGAAGGTGGTGTCATTCAGGTAAAGCCTGCGTATTTCCGGGCCGATGGTGTCTGTCTCGGCGGTGTCAGAAGTCCCGCCGACTGTGAAGTTATCGAAATTTCCTTGTGCTTCTATTCCGTTTGCTTCATCAAAGGCATAGAGGTTCATTTTCCCCTGCAAGTCCGAATAGGAAATGTCAATCGGTACAGTAAATGTAAAGCTGAATTTCCCGTTGCGCACGGAGTCATTACCAGTGAAAATCGTATTGGGATAGTCTGTGTATGTGAATGGCTCATCGTCTGTATTGTTGTTGTTCAAGCAGGTCACGGTCACTTCGCTGTCTTTGATGGTTGGGTAGACGATGCCTGTAAAATCAGTTGCCACCGATCCGTCTGCGTCCAGTACTTCCCCCTCGACTGTAATTTGTTCCAAAGCCCGGAATGGAATCGGATCGCCGTCTACCGATTGTCCGTTGACGGATGTGACGTGCATGTCGTATTCCGGATAGGCGAGGGTCAAGGCGGGATCACCGATGAGGCAGAATCCTTGTTTGGTTCGATTCGTGCTTTGGCCATATGTCACGAGTGCCCGTTTCGTCGCTTTCATAGCATCGCCTAATGTCATCCGTTTGCCATTCGGTTTGGAGAAAAGACTGTGCAGGAGATGGCTGTCTATGTAGGCGTTATGAGGTCGGTAGGCTATACGCACGGTAGTGAATAGTGCGATGCCTCCACTGTTTGTATTGAGAAAGACATCTTCGCCGGCCGATGTCGCGACAGCGTCAAAACGGCTGAAGTCGCAAGTAGAGGTGACCCAAACAGGTAAAGCTGTATAAGTGTATTGGGCTATGTCTGTTTGTGAAACAATCCGTTCGTCACTAAGTGCGGTCGTACCGCCATGTCCTGTATAGTTGAACAATAACAGACCGTCTCGGAAAAGTTTCTGCAGATTGGTCTTGACGTCCGGATATGTTCCGGATGAGGCATCTTTGTTATATGCGTCATAATAAAGTTTGTGATACAAGAATGCAGGATGTTCGCGGCTTAAATGGTCGGCTAACGTATCTGCTTCTTCCATATGGCCTTGGTCAAAACCATCTGAACTGTTTCCGTCGTCAGCCATGAAGCAGATGTTATTTTTCCAACTTCCGGTATTTTGATTTTCCATGTAAGAAATTACTTTGTCGACGGTTTGCGTAGCTTGTTCGACTGTCCGGATAGGGAAACGTCCGATGCCGATGTCTACCCGTTTATAGATAAGTTCCCGGTTGTTGTCCTCGTCGTTCAGATAGCCGAAGTAGTCATCCACTACATACGAATATTGGTTGAGCGACTCTTCTGTCTGGTAAGTCAGCAGCATGTTACTCATGTCGATGCTTTGCCACGTGGAGGTCAGTTGCCGGTTGTCGTATGAGCCGTCTCCGAACAACAGTAAGTATTTAGGGGCATCGGCTTCTGATGTCTGTCGGTCATAGAACATCTTCATAAAACGGCGATAAGCAGTCGCGTCAGGCGTTCCACTCGAAAATTCATTATAAATAGTTTCAGGAGTGACCACTTGGACAGTCAGATTATCCATCGTCCGATGTGCTTCAGCCAACCGTTCAGCTTGGGTAACTAAACGGGATTGTGCGATGATGATCATATCTTGTTGTTCCAATCCGTGCAAGTTCTGATTAGACACCTCTCCCACAATAGTTGGTGAGCTGACTTGAGTGGGATTGACAGCTACAAATTCACGCAATATTTCAGATGCAGGAATAGTGAATGACAATTCAGTCCCGTTTAACGAGGTTTCCATCTGCTGTGGGTGGATACCGTCGGTCACGTCGAAAACCAAGGTGTTGGCATCGGCTCCTTGAATTGTGAAACGGGAGGCGTTGCCCCTTGCCGATACGCTGCGGAAAAAGGTATAGGCGTCGTAGAGCCTAAGCTCGCGGGTCATTTGCAGGCAGAAGTAATTCAAATGCACGTTTCTGTGTCCCGTGGAGTTGTATTGGATGTTGACCGTCGGCGTTTCATCTTTCTCACCCTGCCAGCTGGTAGTGGAGTTGAATTCGGTTGCCATAATATACTCCGCATCTGACCCGGAAGGTGGCGTGAATGAACCGGATAGCATCTGGTTATCATCTATGGATAAAGTGACACGGCCCGTACTACTGCTTGCTCTTGCAATGAAAGACAATGAAATCCTGCCGTCGTCGTTGGTTATGCCGGGAACGGAAGGCGTGAAGTTGCGGGATAGGGTAGAGGTGAACGATTCGCCATACAGTTCACGCCCAGAATTGTTTACCGAAACCAACTCTTCCTCGTGGAGGAGATAATCGTCGAATGTTGTAATTTGCAGAGTCGCGCCATCGGCAGAAGCAGCTGTCTCCATGGTTTGCCCGGCGGTTTCTTTTTCTGTGATGAAGTAATATCCGTAGTTGGAATAAGGATTGTTGGTATGGACAAAACCGTCGGAGCTGGTATATTCCCATTTGCGGGGACCTTTGCCGTAAAATAGCAGATAATTGTCTCCCCGCCATACACTTATTTCTGGCAAATCATCTATGTAATCGGTAGAAAAATCTTCGTCCAACGGCCATCCTCCGTATCCGTATACAGCTACATTGGCGATATTGGAAAATCCCATGCTTTGTATGTCGGATTGGGTTAGTTTGTAAATACCATTGTCCGCTACCTGTATTTTCACCCATTTTCCTGTGTTCAGCACGGACTGTTGGGTATAACGACTGTCGTCAGCCCAAACCGCACTTATCAGGTTGAGTATCAATAACAAGGTATATCCGATTTTTCTCATATCTGTTTATATTCCCTTTTTATTATCTGACGAAGAAATCCAGCAATTTTTGGTTGCGGATGAATCCTTCCAAATGGTCATCGATTCGTACCGGGCCGACGCCGGCCGGCGTTCCGGTATAAATCAAATCGCCCATTTTCAACGTGAAGAAACGGCTCACGTAAGCAATAATCCGGTCGATAGGAAAAAGCATGTCTTGCGTATTCCCCGCCTGAACCGTGCTCCCATTGATGTTCAGGTGGAAAGGAATTTGGTTTACGTTTCCGATTTGTTCCACCGGGACAAATGTTCCTACGACGGCCGAATTATCGAATGCTTTGCTGATTTCCCAAGGTAATCCTTGGGCACGTTGCCTGTTTTGCAAGTCGCGTGCGGTGAAATCAATACCGACTGTCACCTCGTGATAGTAACGGTGAGCAAAGCGCTCGGCGATATTTTTCCCCAACCGGTCTATTTTCACGACGATTTCTGTCTCGTAATGGATCTCCGAAGAGAAATCCGGGATAAAAAAGGGCTTCCCGTCTTTCAGCAACGATGAATCCGCTTTCATGAAAATAGTCGGCTCTGATAATTGTAACGAATGATGCAGCTCTTTATTGTGGGCGGCATAGTTCATTCCGACTGCTATAATCTTCATATATTAATGGTTGATGGAATTTAAACGATTGAACATGACGGCAAGATGGGCATACATAGACGTATTTTGCACGACAATGTTTTCCGGTACGCGGATTCGGAACGGAGTAAAATTCCACAAGGCTTTGATACCTCCGGCAATGATGTGTTCGGTGACCTCTTGTGCCTTGTCTATCGGGACGGTGATGACGCCGATTGTTACGTCCTGTTCTTTTTGCTTGGTCGGGAAATCGTTCATGTGGAAAACTGGAATCCCGTTGATTTGTTTCCCGACAAGAGACTTCTTGACGTCGAAACCGGCGACAATCTCCAATCCGTATTGTTTCAATCCGGAGTCTTGCAACAAGGCCGCCCCCAGACTTCCGACGCCAAAGAGGAACGCTTTATGCTGAACGGTGAACCCCAAAAAGTCTTCCAGCACGTTGATGAGCGTTTCGATTTCATAGCCAACGCGCGTCTTTCCGGAGATGTTGACAAAAGAAAGATCTTTTGCCACTTGGCTGGGATCGACATTTATTTCTTTGGCAATTTGAGTGGATGAGACAAAAACTTCCCCTTTTTCTTTCATCAATTTCAAGAAAGCGAGATACCACGGCAACCTCCTAAGGGCAGGTTCCGGTATTTTCCAGATTTGTTTCATTTCGTCAGTAGCCATTTTTCCGCCTATTAGTGATTCTAATGTTTGCAAAAGTACAATTAATTGGTAAACGGCGTTTATTTTTTCTTCAGGAAATACTGGCGTTCCGCCTCTGTGTAATGTTCGATGGCGTAACGGAGGGCGGTTCGTGGAAGATGTGAGGCATGTTGTTCGAGGAATGCAGTCAGGACAGAGCGGTCCCTTTTCCCGATTTCGCGAAGCATCCAGCCGATGGCTTTGTGTATCAGGTCATGTTTGTGTGTCATGAGTTTTTCAGCCAAAGCGAGTGTGTCGGCAAAGTCAGAGCGGCGGATGAACGCATAAGTCGAAACAATGGCGATGCGTTGTTCCCACAGATTGTCGCTCGCGGCCAATGTGTACAGCATGGATCGGTCGTGGTCGACGAGGTATTCGCCTACGACATCCCGACAAGAGAGGTCTACCAAATCCCAATTGTTGCAACGGCGGGTATTTTTCAGGTAGAATTGATAAATCTCCTCCCGTTCTTCCGCTGTTGTTTTCCGGTCGTGGAAACGGCAGACCAAAATCAGCAGACCGCAAAGACGCGCTTCGTGCCACGGGCTGTCTAGCAGTCGTTGAACCTCGTCTAATGGCGTCGCCTTGTTGGCTTTGGCAACGTTACGTGTCTGGGGAACGACGACTCCCAAAAAACAGTCGCCCTCTCCATATTGTCCCACTCCGGTCTTGAAGAAACGGCTCAGATGAGCCGCTTTTTCCGGAGAACCGAGGGATTGCAGGGTCTGTATGATTCCTTCGGCTGTCATGGATGTAAAACACGTGATATGGGACGGTCACCCTCCAAGAATCCGATGACGTTGTTGCAGACGGTTCGCGCCATGATGATACGCGTCTCTAATGTTTGCGTGCCGATGTGCGGCGTGAGGACGACGTTTTCCATCTCCAGCAGTTCGGGGAGGGGATAATCGCCAAACTCGAACACGTCCAGCCCGGCGCCGTGAATGATGCCGGCCTTGAGCGCTTTGACAAGCGCTTTTTCGTCGACGAGCGGGCCACGCGCCGTGTTAATCAGGATGGCCGTTGGTTTCATTTGCTTCAGCTCCGCTTCGCCGATGATGTGGTAGGTTTCGGGCGTGTAAGGGGCGTTGAGGGATACGAAGTCTGATTGCGCCAGCAATTCCTCTTTGGTGGCGTAGGTGACGTTGAGCTTCGTCTCTTCCTCGATATAAAGCTGGCGGCGGTTATGATAGAGCACCTCCATGCCGCAGGCGTTGGCGCGTTTGGCCAAAGCTTTCCCGATGCGTCCCATCCCGATGATTCCCAACGTCTTTCCGGTCACGTTGACGCCCAAGTTCTCCAATACGCCGACTTTCATCTCTCGCCCTTCGCGGCGCAGTTTGCGGTCGCACTCCGTGATGCGACGGGCAACGTCGAGCATCAAGGCGAGTGCCACGTTGGCGGTCGGTGCCGTCACGGGGTCGGGCGTGTTGGTTACCGTGATGCCTTTTTCGATGCAATAAGCCACGTCGATGTTGTTGTAACCGACCGCGTAGTTTGCCACCAATTTCAGGTTGGACGCATGGTCAATTAATTCTTTGTTTACAGGAAAATCGAACATGGAGCACAGCACGTCGTATTCGGGAATCATCTTGAAAACTTCCTCATACGTGAAATCCCGTCCTTCGGGGAAGGTAACGTCATATTTGCTTTCCAACTCCGTGAATCCTTCGCGGAACATGTCGTAGGTAACTAATATTTTTGTCATGCCATGTAGTAGTTTTTAATGTATGCTAACGTGTTAGAAATCTTTCCTGCCGAGGAAACTGGAGTTCCCTCGGCAGGAAACTGGAGTTCCCTCGGCAGGAAACTGGAGTTCCCTCGGCAGGAAACTGGA
>CALUTX010000163.1 GCA_944323815.1 uncultured Parabacteroides sp.
GCCTGGCTGATATTCAACCGCTTCTACCGTCCGTCTGAAAAGGTAAAAGGCAACGGGCTGGGGCTTGCCATCGTACGTGCCATCTGCGAATATCATGGGTGGAAAGTGGAGTATCAGTATAGAGATAACAGGCACTGTTTCATAGTGAATTTCTGAGGCATTCTTGCCTCGTAACTTCAAAATTTCCCCAAATTCGGAGACTATTTTTGCCTCAACTTAAACAATGAAAGTTATGGCAAAAAGAATATGGATTATCATAGCCTGTTGCTTATGTCGGCAGTTCCTGTATGGTGTAGATACCAAGCATAGAATACCTTAAAGCAAAAGTGATTTCCGCCATCTCCGCAACGATTACCTTCCTCATTTCAACCGTCACGCGGATGATTACCTGCAATACCTTCCAGCAGCCGTCATGCTGGGGATGAAGCTGGGCGGCGTGGAAGGACGAAGCTCGTGGGGGCGGATGCTGACATCGGATGCTTTCTCGGCCCTGCTGATGGGCAGCGTGGTCTTTTCGCTGAAACAGACCACCCACGTGATGCGTCACGATGGCTCCAACGACCATTCCTTTCCTTCGGGACATACCGCTACCGCCTTTATGACCGCCACCATGCTGGCCAAGGAATACGGGCACAAAAGCCCGTGGATAGGCATCGGAGCGTACTCCGTAGCCACTGCCACGGGGCTGATGCGAATGGCGAACAACAAACATTGGCTGAGTGATGTGCTGACGGGGGCAGGCATCGGCATCCTCTCTACGGAGCTGGGCTATTACCTGGCCGACCTTATCTTTAAGCCGCCGCTTTACGGATAATGAAACGTTCAGGCGTTGGGACAAGCCGTCTTTCTTCGGCCTCTACATCGGGATGAACATTCCTCTGAGCGGATATGACATCGACGAGCGACACGAGTTCAGTACCTCCTCCGGCAGTACGGCAGGTGTGGAGGGGGCGTGGTTCTTCAGTCCTTACATCGGGCTGGGCGGGCGCTTTGCGGTGTCCAATACGGCCATCATTGTCAACGGGACGGAAGCTGAAGCGAATACCTTCGATGCCATTTCCTTGAGCGCCGGCAGCTATTTTTCCTATCCCTTGTCTTCCCGCTTCTCGATAGGAAGCAAGCTGTTGGGCGGGTTCGTCCATTATCCCAAGCTACAACTTAATGACATCACCGTCCCACAGCGCAACGGTTTCAGCTTCGGCAGTGGTCTGTCCCTGACCTTTCGGGCTACGGAACATTACGGAATGAAACTGTTTCTGAATTACAACCTGATGCCGTCGCACAGCAGGAGACATGCCGAATGGATGAATACGCTTGTGGCAGGTTCTTCGTTCCTGATTTTGTTTTAAATCAGTCCGTTTCAAATGCTTTCGGGAGATTGACCAAATAGAGTTGCCCGGTAGCCCGCGTAAAAGCCGTGTAGAGCCAACGGTAGAAATCTTCGCCCAACATCTCTTCGGTGATGTAACCGATGTCGAGAAAAACATTTGTCCATTGTCCGCCCTGTGCCTTGTGGCAAGTAATGGCATAGGCAAACTTGACTTGCAACACATTATAATGCGGATCGGTCTTCATCTTTTTCATTTTTCCAGCTCTCGTAGGAACATCTTGGTAATCCTCGAGGATGGCATAGAAAAGTTGGTCACTGCGCGTTTGGGGCAGGGTCGGCGTGTCGGTCTGCAAAGTGTCAAGCAGGATTTTGACTTCAGCTTCGCTGTCATAATCTTGAAAACGGACGAGCACATCCGCAAAACGGAAACCATAAAGCTCGTATGTGCGGCGGACGCGGAGCACTTGCATAATCTCCCCATTTGCGATGAAATCTGTTTCCGATTGCTCATTGAGCCAGTAATAGTTGTTTTTGGCGACCATCAGCCGGTCACCGGACGAGAGTTCTTCTTCCCGGTACAAAATGCGGTTCCGTATACCATTATTATATATAGTAGCGCGTTTGTTTGAACGAGTGATGACCATCGTCTCTTCAAGTCCGTCCCGACTGTAAGCGGAGGAAAGGGCTTCGATGAGTTCTTCCCCGTTGATTTTCCGTAGGTCGGTGAAGCCTTTCAGATGAAGTTTCGGGAAGATTTCAACCGTTTGATTCCGCAAGGCATCGCGTAAAAGCGTCGCGTTGTACAGAATCCCGGAGTTTTCACCCTGACGAACGACTTGGGTCAACGTGATTTCCTCTACTTGCAGGTTATATCCGCGCAAAAAATCAGGGTTGAGCGCCGGACTGTCTGTTTGCATGACGGGCGGAAGCTGTGCGGTGTCACCGATTAAGAGCAGGCGGCAATTCTCACCGGAATATATATAATGAATCAGATCGTCCAACAAACGTCCTGTTCCGAACTGGATGGCATCCTGTCCGCCGTTGGCTATCATGGAGGCTTCGTCTACGATGAACAATGTATCTTTATGCAAATTAGGCGCAGGGAGAAACCCGCTTGGTTCCGGGGAAAAAGTTTTTTGCCGGTATATTTTTTTGTGAATCGTGTAGGCCTTTTGGCCGGCATACGTGGAAAAGACTTTGGCCGCCCGTCCGGTCGGCGCCAACAAAATACTTTTTTGCTTCAGCTCTGTTAAAGTTTTCACCAAGGCACCGACGAGGGAGGTTTTCCCGGTTCCGGCATACCCTTTTAACAGCAAAAGCGTATCTTTTTTTCTCGAAAGGAGAAAATCGACAATTCCGTTTATCGCCAAAAGTTGATTTTCGGTCGGATTATGGGGGAAATTTAGCCCAATTTGACGGCTTAAATAACTATTTATCATTTTGTCTGAAATAATTTTTGCGATAAAGATAGCGCATTAAATATTCTTTCTTAAATTTGCCGTAGAAAATAAATTCAAAAAACAATAGGATCCATGAAAGTTACTTTGAAAATTTTATTGACAGTAGCAGTCGTTGTACTGGTGTATATGTGTTATAGAAGCATCATGAAGCCAGTGGAGTTTGAACATGAGCAAGAGTATCGCGAGAATCTAATCAAGGCGCGCCTGATTGATATTCGCAAAGCTCAGATCGAGTACAAGAACATTCACAAGGTACACGCTGCCAATTTTGACGAGTTGAGCAAGTTCTTGAAAGAAGAAAAATTGCCGTTCTTGATTAAGGAAGGCGTTTTGACCGATGAACAGCTCGAAAAGGGTATGACGGAACAAGAAGCCGTTAAAAAAGGCCTGATCCGCCGTGACACTGTTTGGGTAACAGCAGTTGACACGTTGTTCGGTAAAGGTTATGATGTAGACGACATGCGTTACGTCCCGACAACGGACAAGCATGAGTTCGCAATGGACACGGCTACATTGACTTCAGGTTCCGGTTACACAGTGAAAGTTTTCCAATGTGGCGTCTTGTATGACGACTATTTGGGAGACATGGACAAACAGTTGGTTTACAACTTGAAGGACAAAGCTGAAAAGATGGGCAAATATGCCGGTCTGCGCGTAGGTTCTTTGACGGAAATCAACAACAACGCAGGTAACTGGGAAGATTAAGACAGCTGATGGCTATCATGCTTTTTGATAAGTTGACAGCTGATTGTTCGGAAAAGTACACAATGTCCATCCGGCTTAGGCCGGGTGGACTTTCTTTTTCCGCTTATAACCGGTCTGTTCATGATGCGTTCTTCTACAAAGAGCTGGAACTGGACCGGTCGAAGCCGTATGCGCGGGCTTTGGAAGATTGTTTTTTCGAATGCCCGTTTTTGACATGGGCCTATAAGCGGATACAGGTCGTTTGTGAGACATCCCAATACACGATTGTCCCAAAAGAAATCTTTGAAGAAGAACGGAAAAGGGAGCTGTTATCGTTTGCCTTTACAAATCCGCAAGGACGTTGTTTGCATAATGAGTTAGAGGCCTTGCAGGCGGTGGTTGTTTTCGGTATGGACGAAGAGGTGTATGCGTTTTGTTCGCGTTCGCTGGTCGCTCCCCGTTTCATCCATCATTTGACCGCTTTGCTGCCTTTGTGGGAAAAGCAGAGTCAGACGCGTTTGCCGAAACAGTTGTATGTAACATTGTATCCCCGAAGAATGGACATCGCTTGTTACGCACAAGGAAATTTGCTTTTCGTGAATTCGTTCAATTTCGAATCGCCGGACGACGTGTTGTACTATATATTATATGTATGGAAGCAGACAGGGATGGATCAGCAAAAAGACCAATTGCGACTTTTTGGAGAAATGTCTTTACGGGTAGCCCTGACTGAAACGTTGCGGAATTACTTGCAATATGTCGATTTACAGGAAATACCTTCAGAGGCTTATTTATTGGGGTCGGAAATCTTGCAGGCTCCGTTGGATCTTATAGCTTTATCAGTATGCGAATCATAAGTGGAAAATACGGACGGCGCCGGTTTGAGGTACCCTCTTCTTTTAGTGCGCGTCCGACAACAGACTTTGCAAAAGAAAATATATTCAATGTACTTTCCAATTATATGGACTTCGAAGGACTGGATGCGTTGGATTTGTTTGCCGGGACAGGAAGTATTTCGTTTGAATTGCTTTCGCGCGGCTGTCGCAGTGTGACAGCTGTGGAGAAAAACAGTGCGCATGCCGCTTTTATCTCCAAAGTAGCGAAAGAGTTGAAGACAGACGCGCTCAGCTTGATACGGGGCGATGCTTTTCGTTTCTTGCAGGGGGCACAAGCCGACAGTTTCGATTTTATCTTTGCCGACCCGCCTTATGCATTGGAAGACTTTCAGGAAGTTCCGAAACGGGTGCTTGAACGGAACCTGCTGCGCGAAGGAGGTATATTCGTGATGGAGCATTCGAAGCAATATGACTTCTCTGCTTTGCCCTATTTTCAGCAGCACCGTGTGTATGGATCAGTCAATTTCTCGATTTTCATTAGAGAAGAGGCGAAAACAGACGCATAAAAGATTCTGCAAGCCGCTGTTTGATCGGTCGTTTAAGCCAACGGGAAGGGACAAGTGTTTCACAATCCTGTTGGTCTTGCAAAAACATTTCTTTCATGTGAAGCGCGAAAGAGGATTGATATACAAAGGCATTGATTTCGAAATTGTGTTCGAAACTTCGGAAATCCATGTTTGCAGAGCCTATGCAGGTTAACGTGTCATCCGTTACCATCAGCTTGGAATGCAAAAATCCCGGTTTGTAGAAATAAACTTTGACACCGGCCTTTACCATTTCATCAATGAAAGAGTGAGTGGCCATATTAGCCGTGCGCGTATCGGAACGTTTGGGGAGCATCAGACGGACGTCGATGCCTCCGAGGGCTGCGATTTGCAGCGCTTGGTTTAATCCTTCGGTCGGCAAGAAATAGGGCGTCTGAATATAAACATACTGTTTGGCGTTGGCGATAGCGAAAATGGTTGCTTGAAGCAGGATACGCCATTGGCCGACCGGACCGCCGATACAGATTTGCATAATGTTGTCGTGCGAATAGATGGGAACAGAAGGATAGTATATCTTGTCGCTCAAAAGCTTTTTGCTCACCACATACCAGTCGATAAGAAAAGCCGCTTGCAAGCCGTGGACACCCTTCCCGATGATTTTGAAATGCGTGTCGCGCCATGTCCCCCAATCCGTCCCTTTCCAATAACGATCTGCAATGTTCATACCGCCCATGAAACCTACTTTTCCGTCAATGACTGCAATTTTTCGGTGATTCCGGTAGTTGACTTTACTGGTAAGAACCGGAAACGCCACTTTCAAGAACGCTTTTACTTCGACCCCGGCGTCCTCCATCTCCTTGAAGAATTTGTTTTTTACGTTCCAGCATCCCACATCGTCATAAAGCACGCGCACTTCGACTCCCGCCCGCGCCTTTTCCATAAGAAGCGTTTGGATTTTAGTCCCGATTTCATCATCGCAAAAAATATAGTATTCCAAATGGATGTGGTGGGTCGCATGGGCTATTTCCTCCAACAGGTCATGAAATTTATCCCTCCCGTTGGTGTACACTTTGATTTGGCTGCCATAAAGCAAAGAGGATTGGTTGCTGTTCGTCAACAAGGTGGCCAATGGCTGATAGGATGCCGGGACAGTACAAATATCTTGCGGCAGTTCGCTCTCTTTGGCCCGCTTCGTGATGCGTTTATAGGTATGCCGGGAGATGATACGCTGTTTCCGGTTGTCCTGCCCGAAGAAGAAATAAAATACCAATCCAATGCCGGGTGTAAACAAGAGCACGACAACCCACGGAATGGTCTTGAGTGGATTGCGGTTTTCGGTGATAATCACCAAAATCAAACCTACTATCGTGATGCTGTATAGCAACAGGATAATACCGACAATCCAATGTATATGTATAAACGTAAGCATGCTTCCTATCCGTATTGGTTAGGGTTTGTAAAGATAGAAAGTGGAAATGAAAATAACAACGTTTTGGTATGATAATCTTCTATATACGGCTGTTACTTTTGGCTTGACCCAAAAGTAACCAAAAGGTCAAGGCTCAACCGTCCGGGCTACTCCGTTCCCTCCGTTCGCTGTCGCGTCTGAAACTCGCTTCGCTCAAACAGCAGACGCTCCGGGCGCTCCCTCCGGTCTCTTCGCTTTACGCCCGTCCGCTTAGGCCAAGGTAGAAAACTTCGTTTTCTTTTGGGTTCCCCCGCCCCTGTTTTCAAGAAAGCAAGAAATAAGTTCCTCATTTCAAAAAAAATAACGACCTTTGCCGCTGGATAGAGAATACTCTATCCACGACATTTTAGAAAATAAAGAAGCGTTATGCTTATCTTGTAGATGAAAACCTGAGAAATTTTCAAATGAGCAAGGATAGCAT
>CALUTX010000164.1 GCA_944323815.1 uncultured Parabacteroides sp.
AAACAACCCGGAAGTGGAAATAGACAAAGTAACTACCCCCGGAGGAATCACCATTAAAGGACTGAACGCGATGGAACAGGCTGGGTTTACAGCGGCTGTCATCAACGGTTTGAAAGCTTGTTTGTAAAGTAAATTCGAGGAGCTGGCCTTAAATTCATTTTCCCTCCGGGTAAAAGTCAATAGTTTTTGTCCATGTAACAGAAATGAAACATAATTGTAACATCTCATTCAAGTCTACGTAACTTCATTTTAATACCCGTTTTGTTTCTTTGCAGGCAAATAAAAGCACAAAGAAAGTGAGAAAATTTTTCGAAAAATTAGTCGAAGGAGGATTACTTATCAGCGGAAGCGTCAGTAGTTTAACTATTCTGCTAATTGTAGTCTTTCTTTTCAAGGAGGCAGGCGGTCTTTTTAATACACCCAGCACAGAAGAAGGGTATGTACTTGCCGTTCACAACACCAATGAAGTGGCCAAACTATCACCGGAACAGTTGATGGACATCTTTGACGGGAACATCACCAACTGGAAAGAAATCGGAGGAAATGATGTGGAGATTTTGCCTTTCCGGTTATCTGATTTAACCAACTACTATTCGGAAGAGGAATTGGGTAGCGAATTCCAATATGTACCACAAAAAATCAGCGAACTTATCGGCAAAGAGCCGGGGATCATTGCCTTTTTCCCTGAACAATATCTGTTGCAAGAGCATTTCCAAGGGAAAGTCCTTCCTACCCAGAACATCACGCCGAGTGAGTTCTTCGGGGGAACCAAGTGGTATCCGACGGCGACACCGGCTCCCATATTCGGTCTGATTCCCTTGTTACTGGGCACATTGCTCGTCAGTATCGGAGCCATCGTCCTTTCGCTTCCTTTCGGACTGGCTGTTGCCATTTACATGGCCGAAATTGCCAACCATCGAATGCGTGATTTCCTGAAGCCTATTATCGAATTGCTGGCGGGTATTCCTTCCGTTGTCTATGGTTTCTTTGGACTGGTTGTCATCGTTCCGCTCATTCAGAAAACGTTTGATTTGCCTGTCGGGGAAACGGCGTTCGCAGGTAGTGTTGTTTTGGCTATCATGGCTTTGCCGACCATTATCACCGTAGCGGAAGATGCGATGC
The DNA here is from genome assembly GCA_944323815.1 of uncultured Parabacteroides sp. Taxonomy (GTDB): domain Bacteria; phylum Bacteroidota; class Bacteroidia; order Bacteroidales; family Tannerellaceae; genus Parabacteroides. The sequence goes on from CALUTX010000164.1 coordinate 1,123, forward strand.
GCACCACGCCCCGGGCAATGAAAGAGGCCAGCTTGGCATTAGGAGCCACCCAATGGCAGACGATTTATAAAGTCATTATTCCCTATTCCATCTCCGGTATCACTTCCGCTGTCGTATTGGGAATCGGGCGTGCCATCGGCGAGACCATGGCGGTATTAATGGTAACGGGAAATGCGGCCGTCATTCCGACCTCCTTTTTCGAACCCGTGCGAACCATTCCGGCAACCATCGCGGCCGAATTGGGAGAAGCTCCTGCCGGAGGCGCCCACTATGAAGCGTTGTTCTTATTAGGAGTCGTTTTGTTCCTCATCACACTGCTATTAAGCATCTCTGTCGAATATATTTCGTCTAAAAGAAAAATCTAATCATATTACGTTCAAATTATGGAGACTGTTCATAAAATAGACACGATAGATCGTAAAAAACGTTCCTCGCAGAAATTTGCTTTCGGATTTTTTACGTTCTTGAGTTATTTGGTCGTTGCCATTCTGTTTGTCATTTTAGGATTCATCATTATAAAAGGAGGAAATGTAATCAGTTGGGACTTCCTGACCAAAGCTCCGGAAGAAGGGATGACAAAAGGCGGTATCTATCCGGCCATCATCGGTACTTTTTACCTGATTGTCGGAAGCAGTATCATCAGTTTCCCAATCGGAATCATGAGTGGGATTTACATGAATGAATATGCAGCCAACAGCAAATTGGTCCGCTTCATCCGAATCATGACAAACAACCTGAGCGGTGTTCCTTCGGTTGTTTTCGGTCTTTTCGGGATGTCACTGTTTGTAAACGCATTGGGATGGGGCGATTCCATCATCGCCGGTTCTTTCACCTTGGCATTGATGTCGTTGCCGCTCATCATCCGGACAACGGAAGAGGCATTGAAAAGCATTGACGATTCGTTCCGCCATGGCAGTCTGGCATTGGGGGCAACCAAACTTCAGACCATCCGCCGCGTCGTATTGCCGATGGCGTTTCCGAACATCATCACCGGTCTGATTCTTTCCATCGGACGTGTATCCGGAGAGACGGCGCCCATTCTGTTTACCGTAGCGGCCTATTTCCTGCCTCAACTGCCGGGAAGTATTTTCGACCAGTGTATGGCATTGCCCTACCATCTATATGTGATCTCTACCAGCGGTACAGACATCGAGGCATCGCGCGGTATGGCTTACGGAACGGCGTTAGTCTTGATTGCGATCGTATTAGTGGTCAATTTGCTCGCAAATGCTCTCCGAAACTACTTTGCGAAAAAAGTAAAAATGAACTGATTGTGAAACGATACTGATACATATAACTTATGATAAAGATTGATGCTCAAAACGTAGATTTCTATTATGGAAGTTTCCATGCATTGAAAAATATTTCCATGCAGATAGAAGCCAACACATCGGTGGCATTCATCGGTCCGTCGGGTTGTGGAAAATCCACATTCCTCCGGCTGTTCAACCGCATGAACGATTTGATTCCCGACACGCGTTTAGAAGGGAAGATTTTCATTGACGGGCATAACATCTATGACAAAGGGGTAAAAGTCGATACACTCCGCAAAGATGTCGGAATGGTTTTCCAAAAACCCAATCCGTTTCCTAAAACCATCTTTGAAAATGTGGCGTACGGCCTGCGAGTAAACGGGGTGAAAGACAAAGACTATATCGAAGAAACGGTTATCAAAAGCCTGAAGCAGGTTGTCCTGTGGGATGAAGTCAAAGACAAACTGAAGGATTCGGCTTTCGCCCTTTCCGGCGGTCAGCAGCAACGTCTGTGCATCGCACGTGCACTGGCTATCTCACCGTCCATCCTGCTGATGGACGAGCCGACCTCCGCGTTGGACCCGATTTCAACCAGTAAGATAGAAGATTTGGTACACGAACTGAAAAAGGATTACACCATCGTCATCGTCACGCACAACATGCAGCAAGCGGCACGTGTCAGTGACAAGACCGGATACTTCTATTTGGGTGAATTGATTGAATATGGGGAAACCCGGAAAATCTTCACCAATCCGGAAAAAGAATCCACGCAAAATTACATTACGGGACGCTTCGGATAATAGAAGCTCCTCAAATTCGTTTTAACATCAAACTATTTACAAATTTATAGACAGATGAAAGTTATCGACCAAGAAATAGCCGCATTAAAAAATACAATCAATGAAATGTGGGCGCTTGTCCATCAACAAATCTACAATGCGGGAGAAGCCATGCTAACGGGCGACAAAGAGTTGGCATACAAAGTGATCAGCCGCGAACGCCGGGTGAATGCATTCGAGTTGAAAATCGACAGCGACTGCGAAGACATCATTGCGCTGTATGCACCGGTTGCCATCGACCTGCGTTTCGTGCTGGCCATGTACAAAATCAACACCAATTTGGAACGCTTAGGTGATTTCGCCGAAAGTATCGCCCGCTTTTCCATCAATCTCCCGGAGGGAGAACCGATTGACCCGGAGCTAATCAAAATTACCCGGGTGGAAGAAATGCTCCACGAGCTGCTTGGTATGCTTTCCTTAGTACAAGAAGCATTCGAAAAAGAGAGTTCGGAAATTGCATCCCGCATCTTTTTGAAGGACAATTTGATTGACGAAATCAATCACGATTCCGCCCGGATTATCGCGCATTACATCGAAACGCACCCGGGAAGTGCGCTTGCCGGTCTTTACATGTCAGGCGTTATCCGCAAAATGGAACGTTTCGGCGACCACTGCACCAACATCGCCGAGGAACTGATTTTCTATCTGGATGCCAAAGTGATGAAGCATCTGGGAAAGACGGAAGATAATAAGTAAAAAAGGTTGCGAATTATCACAAAATAAAAAGGCTGTGCGTTCTGCACAGCCTTTTGTTTATCATGCTAATCTTCCGTCTGAGTTGCCTCGTAAGCTTTCAACAGTTTTTCTTGTACATCTGACGGAACAAGTTCATAGCTGGCAAACTTCATCGTGAACGATGCGCGTCCGCCGGTGATGGAACTCAACGAAGTCGAGTAGTTGGACATCTCTTTCAACGGCACTTTCGCCATCAGTTTTTCATACCCTTTTTCGCTGTTCATTCCCATGATGATGGCACGACGTCCTTGTAAATCGCTCATCACATCTCCCAGATAATCCGCCGGGACAGAGACTTCCACATCATAAACGGGCTCCAGAATCTTCGGTCCAGCCTCTTTGAATGCTGTACTGAACGCATTCCGTCCTGCCAGCATGAAGGAGATTTCGTTACTGTCTACCGGGTGCATCTTTCCGTCGTAGACAATAATGCGGACATCGCGGGCATACGAACCAGTCAACGGCCCCTGCTCCATCCGCGCCATGATACCCTTCAAGATAGCCGGCAAAAAACGGGCGTCGATTGCACCGCCTACGATACTGTTCACAAACACCAGTTTGCCACCCCATTCCAGATCAATAGTCTGCGTATCACGCACGTTGACTTTATATTCCTGTCCACCGAAACGATACGTGTCTGGAGCGGGCATTCCTTCGTAATAAGGCTCGATAATCAGGTGTACTTCACCAAACTGGCCGGCTCCACCAGATTGTTTCTTATGTCGATAATCCGCCCGTGCCGCCTTCGTGATGGTCTCGCGATAGGGAATTTTGGGTTCGAGAAATTCAACCGGCAATTTGTCATTATTTTCAATTCGCCATTTCAACGTACGGAGATGGAATTCTCCTTGTCCGGAAACAATCGTCTGTTTCAACTCTTTCGACTGTTCGATTACCCACGTCGGGTCTTCTTCACGCATCCGCATCAAGATTTCCATCATCTTTTCAGCATCTGCCTCATTCACCGGTTTGATGGCACGGCGATATTTCGGATCCGGATATTTGATAAAGTCAAAACGGTAGTCACAACCTTTCCCGTTCAATGTATTTCCACGACGGACATCCTTCAGCTTCACCGTCGCACCAATATCGCCGGCAACCATTTCCGGGACTTCTGTACGCGTCTGCCCTGCCACAACAAACAACTGGGCGATACGTTCCTTCGAACCCCGGTCGGCATTTTGCAAATCGTCACCGGATTTAACCTTACCCGAAATCACCTTAAAATAGGAAACCTGACCGATGTGCGGCTCGACAGTCGTTTTGAAGAAGAACAGGCTGGTCGGTCCGTCTGCCTCCGGCGTCACCTCCACACCTTCTGTTGTTACCGGGCGCGGCATCTTATCCGTACAAGGCACCACATTCCCCAAGAACTCCAACGTCCGGCGCACGCACATGTCACGCCCCGCGCAAACGCAGAACACCGGGAACATACCGCGTGTAACCAAACCCGCACGAATACCGGCACGCATATCGTCTTCGCTCAACGTCCCCTCTTCGAAGAATTTCTCCATCAGAATATCGTCGTGTTCTGCCGCAGCTTCAACCAGTGCCTTATGCAGCTCCATCGCTTTATCCATCTCTTCGGCCGGAATCTCCAGTACATCGGGCACACCGCCTTCCGGTTTCCAGCGATACATCTTCATCTTCAACACATCGACCACAGCATTGAAAGAAGCGCCTGTCGTCACCGGATATTGGATGGGGACAATCTTGCCTCCCCAGCGGTCGCGCAATTGGGCAACCGTTCCGTCATAATCGGCCTTCTCATGGTCCAATTGATTCACGACAAATATCACTGGCTTGTGGAACTGTTCCGTGTAGCGGAACTGATTGATTGTCCCGACCTCCACGCCATACTGCGCGTTAAGCACCATCAACGCCGTATCCGTCACATTCAACGCCGAAACCGCACCGCCGATGAAGTCATCTGAACCCGGGCAATCAATGAAGTTCAACTTCCGATCTTGCCATTCCACACTAAAAACGGTAGAAAACACCGAGTAACCGTATTCTTTTTCTACCGGAAAATAGTCGCACACCGTATTCTTTGCCTCTACGCTTCCGCGACGTTTTATAACTCCACCCTCGTAAAGCATCGCTTCTGCGAGAGTGGTTTTTCCTGAGCCTGAACTTCCCAATATAGAGATGTTCTTAATTTCGTTTGTTTGATACACTTTCATGATGTATAGGTTATTAATTTGTTCTTAACAATAAAGACTGTGCCATGAACCCTTTGTTCATGGAGCGCAAATTAGAAATAGTATTGGAGATAAGCAATCGAAAAGGCTGTGTTTGAAAACTATGTTGTAAAACATTTCAAAGTTTAAAAACACGTTATCAGGACTTTAATCTTGTGCTGCCGGTAGAAAAACACTACTTTTGTACATCCAAAAGAGCAGTATTTCATGGCAGGTTTATACATTCACATCCCTTTTTGCAGCAAGCGATGCCTGTATTGCGATTTTTTCTCCAGCACAGATTTGCATTTCCAAAAACCGTTCATCGACGCGCTTATTTGCGAAATGGAACTGCGGCAAAACTACCTGAAGCAGGAACCGCTGGAAACGGTCTATTTCGGCGGCGGGACGCCTTCCCTGCTGCCACCCGAGACATTCAACCGACTGTTTGACACCATCGAACGCCTGTTCGGATTGGGGCAATGCAAGGAAATCACGCTCGAAGCAAACCCCGACGACCTCACCCCCGATTACGTGGCTGCCCTCCGCGACCTTCCGTTCAACCGCATCAGCATGGGTATCCAAAGTTTTCA
>CALUTX010000165.1 GCA_944323815.1 uncultured Parabacteroides sp.
TTATCGCTTGTGGATTACACAACTTCAGAATCAGTCACAAAATGAGTTATATAACAAATTAATCTATATAATGTCTAATAGATATGAATGTAGTAAAGAAAAGTTGGATGGCCGCTTTGGCAGTCATGTTTTTGTGTTTTTCTTGCCAGCGGGAAAGGGTATACGATTTGTCGGATTACGGACTGAAACCGGATAGTGGGGAAAATGCCTCTCCGCTCATCGCCAAAGCTTTGCAGACGATTGCAGCAGAAACAAAAGGCAATACGGTGACGATTCTGTTGCCGAAAGGACGTTATGATTTCTATCCGGAGGGCGCTTCCGAGCGGGAATATTACATCTCCAACCACGACCAAGACAACCCGAAAATGGTCGGACTTTCGTTCGAACAGATGCAAAACATGGTTTTTGATGGGCAGGGATCCGAATTCATTTTCCACGGGCGGATGCTGCCCGTCTCGCTGGTTGGTTCGGACAATTGTACGTTGAAGAATTTCAGCATTGATTTCGAGAATCCGCATATCAGTCAGGTGAAGATTCTAAAGAACGACACGGTAAACGGTTTGATTACCTACGAAGTCGCCCCGTGGGTGCAATATGAGATTCGCGACAGCAATTTCGTCGCCAAAGGGGAAGGCTGGGAACACATTCCCCGTTCGGGTATCGCTTTTGAAGGTGCGACAAAACGGTTGGTTTATACGACCAGCGATATAGCTGTCGCTACCCGGCGGGTAAAAGAAATTGCCCCGAGGCAAATCGAAGCTACATGGAGGAATAAAAAACTGATTCCCGGAACCGTAGTCGCCATGCGCGGCTGGGGACGACCGACGCCGGGCGTTTTCCTCTATCACGATACCGACACGAAGTTGGAAAACATCCAAGTGCATTATGCCGAAGGAATGGGACTGTTGGCACAGATGAGTGAAAACATCACGCTCGACGGCTTCTCGGTCTGCCTGCGCGGAGCTGACGACCCGCGTTACTTCACGACGCAAGCCGACGCGACACACTTTTCCGGCTGCAAAGGCTTGATTCGTTCCGTAAACGGGCTGTATGAAAACATGATGGACGACGCTATCAATGTGCACGGTACTTATTTGAAGGTGCAAAAACGCATTGACGACCGTACATTGCTGGGGGAATATATGCATCCGCAATCCTACGGCTTCGAGTGGGGACGGCCGGGCGACTCGGTGCAGTTTATCAACTCCCGGACAATGGAAGTGCTGGGCGCATCCAACCGGATTGCCTCCATCCAAGCGGCAGACAAGCCCGACGAACACGGCGCCAAACAATTCCGCATCACCTTCGAGCAACCGGTCGACGCTTCCATCAGCGAAGCCGGCACATTCGGCATCGAGAACCTGACGTGGACGCCGGAAGTCTATTTTGCCGACAACGTGATTCGCAACAACCGGGCACGCGGCTCGCTGTTCAGTACGCCTCGTCGCACGGTGGTTGAACGGAACCTTTTCGACCACACGTCGGGGACGGCCATCCTGTTGTGTGGCGATTGCAACGGTTGGTTTGAGACGGGCGCGTGCCACGACGTGCAGATTCGCGAAAACCGTTTTGTGAATGCCCTCACCAATCAGTTCCAGTTCACGAACGCCGTCATTTCTATCTATCCGGAAATTCCCGATTTGAAGGGACAGCGTGCCTATTTCCACAGTGGCATTGTCATCGAGGACAATGTCTTTGAGATGTTCGACCAGCCCGTCTTGTATGCAAAGTCGGTCGACGGACTTGTGTTCCGCCACAACCAAATCCACCAGAACCACGATTATCCCGCTTTCCATTGGAACAAACACCGTTTCTTCTTCGAGCGTGTGAAGAATGCACAAATCAAAGACAATGACTTCGAAGGCGGCTTTGATGCGGCAAAAGACGTGCGGTTGGAAGACGCGTCGTTATCGGAATAACTGCCGCCAAACTGTTTAGATTTTATTTTTCGGGCTTAAAACTGCTGTCAAACAATTATGATTCCACTTTTCAGGCTAAAAAATGGAATCATAATTGTTTGACGGCAGTTTGTTGATTAAAAAGTGGAATCATACGAGTGAGAAAGCTGTTTTCAGGTGAAAAAACTCCTTTCTCACAAGTTTGATTCCGTTTTTTGAGTCAAAAACTGCTTTCTCACTGTTATGCTCCCGGTTTGGAGTGGAAAAATGGCGAGCAAAGTGTTTAGGGGGTGTAAACCGCTTTCACCCTCATGTTTTCATCTTCCGCGGAAAGCACATAGATGGTGTAATGGTTTCCGCCTTTGGATACTTTGACGACGACGTGTCCTGTTTCTGGACAGACCGACGGCATCCAGTCGGCTGACGCATATTTCTGTTGCAGCGAGGTGGGAAAGGCTGTCGGGAAAATCATCCGCTCCCCGTCGTAAAGCTGTTTGGATGCCATGCGGCTCATGACTGACGGCTGGATATGCTCGTAGTCCCAAACCGGAATGATGTAGTGTCGGGCTTGGATATGGCGGATAAATCCTTCCGTCATCGCGTCCCGATAGGCGTGGTGGTTGGCTTTGCAGACATCGACGGGGCCACAGGCTTCGGCTATCTTTTCTTCCAGATTAACGGGGTTCCCGTCATTATCAGACAGGTTGCCGCTAATGTCGCCACCTGTGTAGTAGCGGAAAGGGCCATAGTCGATGCGTAGTCCGATACTTTTGGTGTTTTCGTTTTGTTTGTTTGGTAGTAAATTGATCGGATTCAGGTCGTAATAACACGTGCATGAATCGCCTTTTCCGCTCCAAATGATGCCGCTTGCCGCTAAATTCCGGATGGAAAATGTAGAGGCATAGGTTTCCGGCTCGTGCTGTAAGGTAATTTGATTGCATTTGCCTACTTCGAATGCCTCCTGCCGAAGACCGAATTGCTTGCGTTGCCAGTTGATGAAAGCGCGGTAATTGTCGACATCCGGGTCTTGAATCGGTAATGGATATTGATAATCGGGATATCCGCGGTCAAATACCTGTTTGAAGCGAATACTTTCTCCTACTTCAGCAATTCCTGTTAATTTGTAGTCCGGATTGCGTCCTTCGGTCATTGGAACAGGATTCGAACTGTCGCCTGTATGGTCGTTGTGAAAATGAGAAATCAACAGATAATCGACCTGCTCCTGATAAGGATTGACACGTTTGATATAACGGGCAATCCATTCGCCAGCACGTCGGGATGAGTCGGGCAGCGCGTCGCACATCTTTGGATAATCTTTCGGGTCCCAATCACCGGCGTCAATTAGTAGGCTTGTCCCGTCTGGGAGGATGAGAAAATTGGATTCTCCCCGTCCGGTGTAAATATGATGGATTTCCAATTCTCCTTGTTGCCATTGGGGGAATGTCTGGCCGATTTTCGGCTGGGCGGAACAACCTGTCGAAAAGAGAAACAGACCGATTGCGAATAAGTAGATAAATGTTTGCATAGATAAAAATCACTTTACCTGATTTTTTGGAAATAAGGCAACCGTTCCAACGGTACGTCTATTTGAATGGTTTGCGGGCCTTTGAACTTCTCGCCTGTGTCGGAGAGCCATTCGCCTGCGGGTAGTTTGACTTCGCGCGTGTTTCCTTTCGTTACCATCGGGGCAACCAGATAGGTGTCGCCCAGCATGAATTGGTCTTTGCAATGCAGGAAACCTTGATGCGGAAAGGCATATTCCATGTGTCGGACAATCGGTTCACCCGTTTGGGCGGCGTGGCGTGCCAGCTCCAGAATGTAAGGCCCCATCTGTTCGTGCAGTCGGGCATATTGCAGGCAAATGGCCAGATGTTTGGCATCGAGGATACGCCAAGGGGCAACGGAGAATTGCATCATCGGCATCATCGCATGTACTTGACACGAGCGGACAATCAGCTCTTGGTCGAACTGCGCCGGGTCGATGTTCAGGAAGGATGCAAACTGCCCTCCGCCAATCAAATCCGGACAGGCATACGCATATCCCAACAAACCGGCTGCCAACATATCCGGTATCAGTAGCCGGACGGCATCCCACGAATAATCTTTGTCGCCCAAACGCTGTACCAACGCTTCGCCTCCCATCTGCCAACCGGCACGGTATTCGTTGAAGGGAAAATCAAGTCCGATTTTCGCCCAGTAGCGGCACATATCGACCGACGTCGCTGTTGAATCGTAAAAAGCCAGGTCGGGATTATGATAATGTCCGATGTCGCCCGCATCGAACTTAAACCCGTCGACGCCGTAGCGTTCCTGCACACCGCGCAGTTGCTGTTTCAGATGTTCGGCAGCTGCTGGATTGCTCAGGTCGTAACAGGCGCTGTATCCGTTCCACCAAGCGATAATGGCAGGCGCGCCGCTTTTTTTATTCTTAATCAGATAACCCTTTGCTTGCAATTCGCGAAACTCCGGACTGTCGGGACTGACGAACGGGCAAACCCACACCATAATCTTGAACCCCTGTTTGTGCAGGCGGTCAATCATCCCCTTCGCGTCGGGGAAACGGTCGGGCTTGAAGTCAAAGTTACCGTAATATTTCTGCCAGTTGTCGTCCACCATGAAAACGCCCGTCGGGAATCCATTTTTCAATACATTATCCGCATACGCCAAAATATCCGCCTCGTTCTGGTCATACATCAGTTCTATCCACGTATTGTATTGCGGCATGGAGAAAAACAACGAGTCCGGCAACTCGCCCGAAGGCGGGAAATGTGCTTGGCAGGCCGCGCGGTACGCATCGCGTAACGTCCGTCCCGCCAATATCGGCTCCAATTTCTCATAGTCCGAATAGAGCCGTAACTCGCCCTCTTCCATTTTGAATGCGAACGGTTTATCGCTCCAGATATAACGTCCTTCCGACGAAAGCAGAAGCGGAACATTCTGGTTGTTCAAGTTTTCAGCCGAGAGGTCGAACAGCCGCAAATTTCCTTCGAAAGGCATCCGCGACCCCAATGCGACCATGCCGCCCCACCATTTTTCTCCCTGTAACGAAGAAATGCGTGACTCATATCGGCTGGCAGCCCGGCAAGTAAAGATTAAAAAAGTAGATAATAGAAAAATGCTTATCAGATGTTTCATGTCGTTTTATATTTGTATATAGGAATGGTTCCATTCCCCCGTTTATGTTTTCACAAAAGTATGAAATCTGATTCGATATGCCAAAAAACTGTTTTCCCTTTTTCACTGCCATCTATTTCATGCCAGTGCGTCCGACGTTTTATGGCAGTGGAGGAGAGATTTCATGGGAATGCGTCAATTGATACTTGGTAAAGGGTGATTTTCCCGGCGGGTATTTCGATTTTCTTTCCAGGAAACATTTTGCCGGTATCTTGATAATGAGGATAACGAAATGGGAAAATTTGAGGAGATTGAAACAGGAAAAAGCAGGAATCTTGTGTTAACTTTTTGCCTTGATAAAAAAAACGATTATCTTTGCACCCCAAATTGATGTACGAATAAGAATAACAAAAAATAGAATAGCAAGATGAAAAGAACATTTCAACCCTCTAACCGGAAGAGAAAGAATAAGCATGGCTTCCGTTCGAGAATGGCAACGGCTAACGGACGTCGGGTATTGGCTGCACGTCGTGCAAAAGGAAGAGCCAAATTAACAGTTTCGGATGAATACAACGGATAATTAATTCCGTTTGAAGATTTACAAAGAAAGTAAAGGCATCAAAAAAGCCTTTACTTTCTTTGTTTTAACGGCTATCTTGTTTATTTTTGAAGCGCTATAAGTGCAAAAGGAAATATGAAAGGCTTTTTAATAAAATGGATGAAGAATCCGTATGTCTTCAGTTTATTGCTGGCAATGGTGATTGTATGCGCTTTGATTTATGGAACATTGAAGTGGCTGGATGTCTACACGCGGCATAACGAGGCAGTGGTGGTGCCGGACGTTAAAGGGCTGAACATGGAGGAAGCAACTGAGTTTTTTGAGAATAACAACTTGCGTTATAACGTAATAGACTCTGTTTTTTCTAAAGATGTAAAACCGGGAGCGATTGTGGAGTTGGTTCCTGCGGCTGGTTCGAAGGTGAAAGAGGGGCGCATCGTGTTTGTGACGGTGAACGCGCTGACTTCGCAAATGGCTGTGATCCCGGAGGTGGCGGATTTGTCGTTCCGACAGGCTTACGCCGTTTTGCGTGCGCGGGGGTTCAAGCGGATAGAAATCGAGTATGTCCCCGGCGACTATAAGGATTTGGCCTTGGGGGTGGAATTGCAAGGACGCCAGCTGGAAAAGGGAGAACATGTGCCGCTTACGGCTCCTTTGCTTTTGAAAGTGAGTAGCGGAGAGGCTGAATTGCCTGCTGATTCATTAAATTTTCCGGGGGATAGCGTCCCGGTTGAATTGTTGGATAGCGAATTGGAAAAGTGGTTTTAACGATGGATGAATTTTGGGATGAAATAGAAGATGACGAGCAAGAGGTTGACGACCTGTTGCAACCGGAAGAAGGAGTTGAGGGAGAAGAAGGAGGCCCTCAACTGTATGAGCGCTTCCGTTTTGTCGCAGATCGTGGACAATCGTTGCTGCGGGTAGATAAGTTCTTGGTAGACCGGATGACCGGTGCGACGCGAAACCGGATTCAGGCGGCTGCCGATGCCGGATGCGTGTTGGCAAACGGGAAACCGGTGAAGAGTAATTATCGCGTAAAGCCGGAGGATGTCGTGACGATTATGATGACACGTCCGCCGCGCACCTTTGAAATTCATCCGGAAAATATTCCGATAAAGATTGTCTATG
>CALUTX010000166.1 GCA_944323815.1 uncultured Parabacteroides sp.
GACCTTTTTGCAGAAACTTCCCTATCCCGGTAATATCCGCGAACTAAAGAATTTGGTAGAAAGGACTTTGCTGGTATCGGGAAAGCGACGGTTGGAAGCAGCCGATTTCGAGCGGCAATATACGCATACGGAATCGGGTGACGTCCCGCAGCAGAACCTCTCCGGACTGACCTTAGACGAATTAGAGAAGCAAACCATCTTGCAGGCACTGAAAAACTACGGAGGTAATCTTTCTCACGTGGCATCCTCGTTGGGTATCAGTCGGGCCGCTCTTTACCGCCGGCTGGAGAAGCATGGGATTTCTATCGACAAATAAACACAATAGGAGGATTGACGGATGAAGATAAAAGGCATGTTTACGATACTGACCGTATCTCTTCTTACGGTATTGGCAGTCCTTTCCTATTTTGTGTTCTACACTGTTTCCATCGGCTTGTTCTTTGCCGTGGAGGGAACCATCGTCCTGATATTGGTCTATCTGTTCCTCTTCTACCGACGCATCGTCAAGCCCCTTCACGCCATCGGGAACGGCATGGAGCTGTTAAAAGAACAGGATTTCAGTTCCCGCTTGAGCCACGTTGGGCAACAGGAGGCAGACCGCATTGTCGATCTTTTCAATAAGCTGATGGAGCAATTAAAGAACGAACGGCTACATGTCCGCGAGCAGAATCACTTCCTTGACCTGCTCATTAATGCCTCCCCGATGGGGGTCCTGATGCTGGACTTGGACCGGAGAGTCCTCTCCTGCAATCCCGTCTTCTACCAGATGCTGGGCGGTCTTTCTTTGCAGGACATCCGGGGAAAGTCGTTGGACGAGCTCAATTCTCCCTTGGTAGCCGAACTTCGGCAGATACCGCTTCATGCCTCGCGTACCATCCGGCTAAGCGATTCTACTATATATAAATGTACACATTCCTCTTTCGTCAACCACGGATTCCCTCAATCCTTCTATTTGGTGGAAATCTTGACAGAGGAGGTTTTCAAAGCAGAGAAGAAGGCGTATGAGAAGGTCATCCGTATGATTGCTCACGAGGTGAACAACACGACCGCCAGTATCATCTCCACGTTAGACTCACTTGAAGCAACTTTTACCGATATGCCCGATACGGAAGACATACGCGACGTCCTTCACATATCCACAGAACGCTGTTATAGCATGAGCCGTTTTATCACACGTTTTGCTGATGTCGTGCGGATCCCGGAGGCACAATTGGCCGAACAATCCCTGAACCACATCGTCGTCTCCTGCAAGCGATTCATGGAAACCTTGTGTCGCGACCGCAATATCCGCCTACGAATGGAGCTTGACGCGGTTTCACCCACCGTCCGTCTGGATAGCGCGCTCTTCGAGCAAGTCCTTGTCAACATCATTAAGAATGCAGTCGAGGCCATCGGGCAGGACGGCGACATTTTCATCCGTACCACCCACGCTCCCGCCTGCTTGGAAATAGCCGACACCGGAAAGGGTATCGACAAGGAGACCGAATCCAAACTCTTCAGCCCCTTCTTTTCCACGAAGCCCGGTGGGCAGGGAATCGGCTTAGTCTTTATTCGCGAAGTCCTCCAGATGCACGGCTGCACCTACTCTCTCCGTACCTATGACGACGGTCTGACCCGATTCCGGATTGTGTTCAAGTAGGAAGAGGCTCGTCCCTGCTCCCGCAGTATCCCGAAAGTTCCTTCCGAAGGAAAACGTTTTTCCCTCGTATGGAAAATGAATTTTCCTAAGCAGGAAAAAAGAGTTTCCTCGGCAGGAAAAAACATTTTCTTAGGCAGGAAAATCAATTTTCCTTGCAAGGGAAAACGAGGGAAATGCAAATGCTTTATACTGTTTGCTTTAGGATAAAGTTACCAGCGAAGGCGGTATTCATATTTATCAAAGTAGTCGTCCAGTTGCAGCCCCAATTGGCGGGCGATGGAGATGACCGTTTCTTGCTCTTCGGGCGAGAGCGCCCGTTCGCCTTTGCGCGTAAGGTAGTAGATCTTCTGGCTGAAACGGGAGATGAGGCGGATGCGGAATGTTTCGAGTTTCCCCACGGGCAATGCGTTGATAGTACGCATGAAACCACGTGCGTAGCGCACCGGTTGTGCGTCGAGGTAGTACGGACACGTGCCTTTTCGTGGAAGCTGCTGTTTCGGGTTGATAACGTGTAGAAACTTTTCTTGCTCCGGGAGGTGCGCGTAGGCCATTTGTCGCAGGCAGGTAGCCGCTTTCGGGCATTCTGCCTGCAGGCAATGGATAAAGCCGTGCGGCACTTGGGCGTAATCGAATGTATCGCTCATGTTGCTGTTAAATAAAGAAATGAATAAAGAGATTAATTGTCGACCTCCATCTGCATGATGTAATCGTTCATGTAGTAGCCGTTGCCGATGGGAAAATTGCGCGTGGCGGCTTCATGGAATCCCATGTGTTTGTAAAAGCCGACGGCGGGATTATGCCGGTTGACATTCAGTTTGACGGTGAAAGGGCCGGGGTGGATGCTTTTCAGATAACTCACGCCTTGCTCAATGATGAACCGTCCGATGCCCGAGCCATGCAGATGGGGCAATGAATAGACTTTCTGAAACTCGAAAAGGTCTTTGTCTATCGGTTCGATGGAAAGATAACCGGACGGTATGCCGTCTGCCGAGATAATGAAAAACTGATGATGTAACTCCTCCATCTGCCGGTGCAGGCTGTCGAGGCTGTACATCATTTCAAACATATAATCCAGTTGTTCGGGAGAAAGAATCGAGCCATACGTGGGCTCCCAAGTCTTTGACGCCAACTCGCGGATGAGCGGGCTGTCGTTTACGGTTGCTTCTGTAAAGGAAAAATTCATGTTTGTCTTATTTTGATGCGTAAAAGTAGAGAAAAAAAAGAAATGATGAGTGTCCGTTTATAAAAAAGGCTATCTTTGTAGACGTTTAATCTAAGTGTGGGAAACAATATAAACGATATAAACATGGATACAAAGATTCAGGAACTGACTGACAAAATCTACAAGGAAGGCGTAGAGAAAGGGAATGAAGAAGCGGGGCGTATCATCGCGGACGCGGAAGCACGTAAACAGACACTCTTGAACGACGCAGAAGCGGAGGCAAAACGCATCGTGGCTGATGCGGAGAAACGGGCTGCCGAACTGAAGAAGAATACGGAAGCCGAATTGAAGCTTTTTGCTTCTCAGGCAGTCGAAGCGTTGAAGAGCGAAGTTACCAACTTGATTACGGACAAAATAGTTTCGTCGAATGTGAAAGCGGTCGTTTCTGATGTCGCCTTTATGCAGAAGGTCATATTGGAGATGGCGAAGGAATGGGCGAAAAAGGAGTCGATAACGATTCAGACTGCCGATGCGAAAGCACTTACCGATTATTTCATGGCGAACGCCAAAAATCTGCTTGACAACGGAGTGAAAATCGAGAAGGTGGCCGGACATGATGCGTCGTTTACGATTGCGCCTGCCGACGGTTCGTATAAAATCTGCTTGGGTGAAGAAGAGTTTTCGGCTTTCTTCAAAGAATTCCTCCGTCCGCAACTGGTTGAAATGCTCTTCTGATTATGGGTAAGTATTATTGCTTGGTGGCGGGGCTTCCCAATATTGCGCTCGAAGATAGTAAGCTGACTACTTCCGTGGAGGCGTTCCGCGAGGAGTTGGAGGGCATATTGACTCGCTCTGACAAAAAGTTGCTTGACCTGTTCTTTCTCAAGTTTGACAATAAGAACGTGATTGTCCGTCTGCAGCAACCGGATAGTGAACCGGATGCGCGCGGGCGAATCCCGATGCGTGAGTTTGATGCGCTTTACCGGGCGTTGAAAGAGGAAGAGAAGCCACCGAAGAACAATCGGATACCTCCTTATTTCGAGACCTTTTACCGGCTTCGGATAGCCAATGAGGGGACAGACGACGAGGTGAAAATCGAATGGGAGGATCGCTTGGCTGCGCTGTATTATGCGTATGCGATGAAATGTAGGAACCGTTTTGTCGCCGATTGGTTTGAGTTGAACCTCAATATTAATAATGTGTTGGCAGCAATTACCTGCCGTAAACATGGGTGGGAGAAAGCCGGATATATTGTGGGCGATAACGAGGTGGCACGGGCACTGCGGACTTCGAATGCGCGCGACTTCGGATTGGGCGATACGGTCGATTATTTGACGGATTTGCAGCGTATTGTCGAAGAAACGGATTTGATGGCACGTGAGAAGAAGGTGGATTTATTGAAATGGAATTGGCTTGAAGAACATACTTTTTTCAAACCTTTTGATATAGAAAGCGTATTTGCTTACCTTTTAAAATTGGAAATGATCGAACGCTGGGTGACGCTCGACCGTGTGACCGGTGAGCAAACATTCCGCCAAATCGTGGGGGCGATGAAGAAAGGAAGTGAGAACGCCTTGGAAGAATTTAAAAGAAATAACGAAAGATAATTATGGCTACGAAAGGAATTGTAAAGGGAATCGTCTCCAATCTTGTGACCGTAGAGGTAGACGGGCCTGTTTCCCAGAATGAGATCTGTTACATCTCGGTCGGGGGCGTGAAGCTGATGGCTGAGGTTATCAAGGTGATAGGCAAGAATGCTTTTGTGCAGGTGTTCGAGAGCACGCGTGGTATGCGGGTTGGCGACGAGGCGGAGTTTGCGGGACACATGTTGGAGGTGACGCTTGGACCGGGTATGTTGTCGCGCAATTATGACGGTCTGCAGAACGACCTGGATAAGATGGAAGGCGTTTTCTTGAAACGCGGTGAATATACGTTCCCGCTTGATAAAGAGAAACGTTGGCAGTTTAAGCCGTTGGCGAAAGCGGGTGATAAAGTGGCTGCCGGCGATTGGTTGGGCGAGGTCGATGAGAACCACCAACCGCATAAAATCATGGTTCCGTTCACATTCGGGGGAACCTATACGGTGAAAAGCCTGAAAGCGTCCGGTGAATATACGATAGAAGAGGTCATAGCTGTATTGACGGACGAAAACGGGAAGGATGTGGATGTAACGATGATACAACGTTGGCCGGTTAAGCGAGCAATAACCTGTTACAAAGAGAAACCGCGTCCATATAAACTGCTTGAAACCGGCGTCCGGACGATTGACACCGTGAATCCGATAGTCGAAGGAGGTACGGGTTTTATTCCCGGGCCGTTTGGTACAGGAAAGACCGTGCTTCAGCATGCTATCTCCAAGCAAGCGGAAGCAGATATTGTGATTATTGCTGCGTGTGGCGAGCGTGCTAATGAGGTAGTGGAAATCTTTACCGAGTTTCCTGAACTGGTCGACCCGCATACGGGACGCAAGTTGATGGAACGTACCATTATTATTGCTAACACGTCTAATATGCCGGTTGCAGCCCGTGAGGCATCCGTCTACACGGCAATGACCATTGCTGAATATTATCGGAGCATGGGATTGAAGGTCTTGTTGATGGCAGACTCGACCTCTCGTTGGGCGCAAGCGTTGCGTGAGATGTCGAACCGTTTGGAGGAATTGCCTGGGCCGGATGCATTCCCGATGGACCTTTCGGCTATTATTGCCAACTTCTATGCGCGTGCCGGTTATGTGCATCTGAACAATGGGGCGACCGGTTCGGTCACCTTTATCGGTACGGTATCGCCTGCCGGTGGTAACTTGAAGGAGCCGGTGACGGAGAACACGAAGAAGGTAGCTCGCTGCTTCTATGCGTTGGAGCAGGAGCGTGCCGACCGTAAGCGTTATCCGGCAGTAAACCCGATTGATAGTTATTCCAAGTATCTGGAGTACCCGGAATTTCAAGAATATATCGCGAAACACATCTCTCCGACATGGATTGATAAGGTAAACGAGATAAAGACCCGT
This sequence comes from uncultured Parabacteroides sp., assembly GCA_944323815.1. Taxonomy (GTDB): domain Bacteria; phylum Bacteroidota; class Bacteroidia; order Bacteroidales; family Tannerellaceae; genus Parabacteroides. The sequence continues at coordinate 5,809 of CALUTX010000166.1, forward strand.
ATGCTGCGTGGTAAGGAGATCTCCGAGCAGATTAACATCTTGGGTGACGACGGTGTTCCGGTCGAGTATCACGTGATCTTCTGGAAGTCGGAGCTGATAGACTTTGTCATTCTTCAGCAGGATGCATTCGACCCGGTTGATTCGGTTACGTCGCTGGAGCGGCAAGAGTTCATGTTGGATAAGGTGGTGCAGATTTGCCATACCGAGTTTAAGTTTGAGACGTTCATCGAAGTGATGGATTATTTCAAGCAGATGATCAACATCTTCAAGCAGATGAACTATTCTGAATATAAGAGCGAGCAGTTCGAGAAGTTTAATGCGCAGTTAGATGAACTTGTAAAGAATGGACAGAATTAAATATGAAAGCGTTTCAAAAGATATATACAAAGATTACCCAAATTACAAAGGCGACCTGTTCGCTGAAGGCGACAGGCGTAGGGTATGACGAGCTGGCTTCTGTCGATGGCAAGCTGGCTCAGGTGGTAAAGATTATCGGCGACGAGGTGACCTTGCAGGTGTTCTCGGGTACGGAAGGCATCCGGACCAATGCCGAAGTAGTCTTCATGGGAAAAGCGCCTTCGCTGAAAGTAGGCGACCAGTTGGCTGGGCGTTTCTTCAACGCATACGGTGAACCGATCGACGGCGGTCCTGTTCCGGAAGGGAAAGAGGTGGAAATCGGCGGGCCATCGGTGAATCCGGTGCGTCGTGAGCAGCCGTCGGAACTGATTGCGACGGGTATTGCCGGTATCGACTTGAACAATACGCTGGTGACCGGGCAGAAAATTCCATTCTTCGCCGACCCCGACCAGCCCTTCAACCAAGTGATGGCGATGGTGGCCCTGCGTGCCCAATCGGA
>CALUTX010000167.1 GCA_944323815.1 uncultured Parabacteroides sp.
CAGCGAGGCATTGCTTGTAAAGACAAAGTTCCGAACGGAATCTTGCAACGTAAGCCCTTCCATACGGATTTTGCCACCGGCTTGGATGCGTCCCAAATCCTGTTTCTTCAGGGTCGAAAGACGACAATGCAGCTTCAGGTCGGCATCCAACTTCCCTCCTATGTGAATGCCTTCCTGCAACGGGAAGGTCTGTGCCAAGGCGGTCAGGTCGACCACCGACTGCGTATGGAAAGTAATATCCGGGTCGCGCAACAAGTCCTCTACTTTCGCTTCCGCCAAGAGATCCGTATGTGCTCCCTTCAGATGGAAAATCTTCAAGTCTACATAAGAAGGTTGTTGCCGCGACAGGTCGACCTGCCCATAGAAGTCGGCCTCCAGTTCATCCACGCCGTATGGCATCCCCGCATATTGGGCGGAAGCGTTCTTTATCTGAATATCCAATGTCGCCAGCGGAATGCGCTCTTTGCCATACAGCCCTTTGACGGTCCCGGAAACCAAGACCTCGCCTTGGGCCTCGACATCCGCCTGCTTCAAGATACTTTTCGGGACCATGTGTAAGACGGTCTCCAACGAAGGCGCATGCAGGCCATATTGCAAATCGACAGCCAACGCCTTTGCAAGCGTATCGCGTTGCAAGGTTCCTTTCATATCCAACTGCACGCCGTTGACATTCACCTGCGCATCGCGCAAGGACAACATCCGCGTCGTGCGGTCAAGTTCCAAATCAGTCTTCAGATGCAGCGCAATCCGGTTGGCCAGCAGTTCGCCATCCTGCCAGAAAAGGATATTCTTGTTCTTCACCTCCAACGCCAACATGGCGCCTTCTTGCCGCATATTCGCTTTCAGGTGGAAATCGGTATCCCAGAGGTTGGCAAAGAGGCGCGTTTCGCGGTCGTCGAGCGTCACGGTCGTGTGGCGCAGGCTCACCCGGCGGGTGTCGATTTCATTGACGGCAGGCATCTCGCCGGAGGTTGTATCCGCCACGGCTGTCGTGTCTGTCGCGACAATCTCCCAGTTGGCTTTTCCGGCTTCGCTCTTATAGGCATAGACGTTGGCGCTGTCCAGCGAAAGGCGATAGAGGCTGATTTTCTGCTGCTGTAAATAATCGATGGGATTCACGACCAACACCGCCCGTTTGAACTTCACCAATGTATCCGTCCGTTGCCAAAGCGTGTCGCGAATGGCTTTCGAGACCAACGTCCCGTCCGTCATTTTCAGTCCGAATCGAGGGAACGTGGAGAAGAAGGTCAGTTCCACCGAGCCCATATCCAGCTTGGCATCCAGACTCTCGTTGGCCACCTTCAAGACCACCGGAGTCAGCTTCTCCGGCGTAAAGACAAAATTCAAAACAATCGCGATCACCGCAATGACAGCGACAATCAATGTCGCCAGACTGACGCCGACAATCTTAAACGCTCTTTTCACTTGCTTCTTCATGATGTGCACTCCTTTTCATTTTAAACGGTCTACGGGCGCCACCCTGTCCAACTTGACGCAGACGGTCGCCCCCAGTTGCTCCAAATAAAGTACCAAATGATTCTTCTTGATTTTCCTCACCTTGCCCGACACGTGTTTCATCGCGCCGCAAAGGATTTCCACCTCTTCGCCCGGGCACAACGCCCGATTGGCAGCCTGTTCCAAAAACAATTTAATGGCATCGATCTCCCGCTGGCGGACAACAGCCGGCTTCCCGTCGTAATAGACGATGCGCGACACGCCATAGACGTGCAGCAAATTGCGTAATTCCATCTCCGAACAGCGGACAAAAAGGTAGGAACGGTAAAGAGGCATATCGACAATCTTCACCCGGTCGGACCATACACGCGGCGAACGGTGAAGCGGAAGCCAACATTCCACCCCCAGCGCGTCAACACGGCTCTGCACCTGCTTTTCCGCACGGGGCGCTGTATAAAGGACATACCAATTGTTTTGTTTTACGTCTGCCATACTTTTCCTTTTCTTCGGCAAACAAACATACAGAAAATCTGTGAATCCGCAAAAGAATAAAATAGAAATGGGAAAATAGATTTTCCCGCCGGAGAAACGAATTTTCCTGCCGGGGGGAAATGTGATCCATCTTTTTTTTATACTTTTGTCTGCACAAGCGAGAACATCTATACACAACAATGAAAAGTAAAAGTTTAGTTTCTATCGATCAATGTTCCAAAGAGGACATTCTTCGTATTTTGGATAACGCCAAGAAGTTCGAAGCCAATCCGAATCGCAAAGTATTGGAAGGCAAAGTGGCAGCCACGTTGTTCTTCGAACCCTCTACCCGCACGCGCTTGAGCTTCGAGACGGCGGTCAACCGGTTGGGCGGACGTGTCATCGGCTTTTCAGACGCATCGACAACAAGCTCTTCGAAAGGCGAGACGTTAAAAGACACCATCCTGATGGTGAGCAATTATGTCGACCTGATTATCATGCGCCACTATCTGGAGGGAGCCGCCCGCTATGCTTCCGAAGTCACGGACGTCCCCATCATCAACGCCGGCGACGGGGCCAATCAGCATCCTTCGCAAACGATGCTCGACCTCTATTCTATCCAAAAAACGCAAGGGCGGCTGACGGACTTGACCATCACGATGGTCGGCGACCTGAAATATGGACGCACGGTGCATTCGCTTATTGTGGGGATGTCTCATTTCAACCCGACATTTAATTTTGTCGCGCCCAATGAGCTCCGTATGCCGGACGAACAGAAAAACTTTTGCGACCAACGTGGCATCAAGTATAAAGAATATACCGAATTCACGGAAGAGATCATCAACCAAACGGATATTCTGTATATGACGCGCGTCCAGCGCGAGCGCTTCACCGATTTGGAAGAGTACGAGCGTGTCAAGAATGTGTATATCCTGAGGAATGACATGTTACGCCACAGCCGTGAGAACTTGCGTATCCTGCATCCGCTGCCGCGCGTCAATGAGATTGCATACGACGTGGACGACAATCCCAAAGCCTACTACATCCAGCAGGCACGCAACGGACTGTTTGCCCGGCAAGCGATTATTTGCGAAGTGCTAAACATTACAATTGACAATTAACAATGAACAATTGACAATTTTCAATTATCAATTTTCAATTATCAATTAATTTACAGTTATGTCAAACGAGAAGAAAAAAGAGTTGCAAGTCGCCGCTTTAGAAAACGGGACTGCCATTGACCATATCCCCCCCAGCCAACTATTCAAAGTGGCCCAATTGTTAGGCTTGGAAGAGATGGACAACACCATCACCATCGGGAATAACCTGCACAGCAATAAAATGGGGTCGAAGGGAATGATAAAGATTGCCGACAAATTTTTTGATGACGAAGAGATTAATCGGATTGCATTGGTCGCCCCAAACGTGGTATTGAACATCATCCGCGACTATGAGGTGGTGGAGAAAAAGACAGTCACGCTCCCGGACGAATTAATCGGGCTGGTGAAATGCAACAATCCCAAATGCATCACGAACAACGAGCCGATGCCGACCCGATTCGATGTCATCGACAAAGAAAAAGGCACCATCAAATGCCATTATTGTGAGCGGAAAATAAACAAAGAAGATATTGTCATTCTATAAATCCGCGTTATGAAAGTCGATTGGAAACCCGGCACGATGATTTATCCCCTGCCGGCGGTGATGGTGAGTTGCGGTTCGGAACCTTCCGAATATAATATATTGACAGTCGCATGGGTGGGAACGCTTTGTACCAACCCGCCCATGTGTTACATATCCGTGCGTCCGGAGCGGTTCTCTTATCCGATTTTGAAAAAAAACATGGAGTTTGTCATCAACCTGACGACAAGGGAATTGGCTTACGCAACAGACTGGTGCGGCGTCAACTCGGGCAAAACTCATCATAAGTTCGAAGAGATGAAGCTCACGCCGGGAAAGGCAACAGTCGTGCAAGCGCCCATCATCGAAGAATCTCCGCTTTGCATCGAATGCCGCGTCAAAGAGGTGGTGGCATTGGGCAGCCACGATATGTTTATCGCAGAGGTGGTCAACGTCAAGGCTGACGAACGTTATTTAGATCCGGAGAGCGGCGCATTCGATATGCAACGGACCGATTTGTTAGCCTATTCGCATGGCAAATATTATGGTCTGGGTGATTTCATCGGAAAATTCGGCTGGTCTGTCAAAAAGAAAAAATAGAGGATGAAAAAGGTCTGCTTTGTATGGCTGATGTTTCTATGTTGCCTTCCGGCCGCCTCACAAAACCTCATCGAAATCAAAGAGAAAGCGTTTAACTGGGGTGGAAAAGTGGGACTCAACGCTGCGTTTCCTATCATCAACTCACTAACGATTGATGAGGTGGAAATGGAAAATATCAGCCTGCAATACAAAGTAGGATTTCAAGCCGCTGTTTTTGCGCGTGTAAACATCTCCCGTTTTTATATACAACCCAGTTTGGGCTGGCAATATACGGAAGGAGACATCCGTTTCAGCCACCCGCTGCCGGAAAACGGAGCCAACAACTTGCCGGACATGGTCGCACCCAATTTGCCCTTAGACGACCAAATCACTTATAAGGCTGCTACATTGGAAATGCCTATCATGATTGGTTACTATCTGGTAAAAGAAAATCCGTATGCGTTAAGCATCCAGTTCGGCCCTGCGTTTAAATACAACTACAAAGTACGCTATAACACAAACCTGACAGACCAACCGCGTGAATTTGCAGACGAAAACACGCCGTTCGGCATCTGTTTTGTCGCAGGTGTAGGCGTCAGTATCGGGCGGCTTTTCTTCGATTTCAATTATGAATTCGGGCTCAACGAAATCGCATCTGATTTTCGGGAAATCAAGAGCAACACTTCTCCTGATAGCGAAAATGGAGCGTTGAGAATTGATAAAAGAACCAATATCTTGAATTTCTCTTTAGGAGTCCTGTTCTAACAATTTGTCCCCCTAAAATATAAAAAGCAAAATGGAAATACTTGAAAATAAAAAATGGAAAGTGCTGAAAAGCCAATACATCGCTCGCAAACCTTGGCTTACAGTCCGCCAAGAAGAGTTGGAATTGCCGAACGGGAAACGCATCCCCGAATATTATATCCTTGAATATCCCAATTGGGTCAATGTCATCGCCATCACCAAAGAGGGGAAATTCGTTTTTGTCAGCCAGTATCGCCCCGGACTGGGGATAACAGCATACGAACTTTGCGCGGGCGTCTGTGAAAAAGAGGATGCCACACCGCTTATCTCCGCCCAACGGGAGTTGCTGGAGGAAACAGGGTACGGAAACGGCAACTGGAGCGAATGGATGATTATATCGGCCAACCCAAGCACGCACAGCAACCTGACCTATTGTTATTTGGCTACCGACGTCGAACCGCTTTCCGGCCAACATCTGGACGAGACAGAAGAGCTCTCCGTCCATCTGCTGACCTTTGACGAAGTCAGGGAATTGTTGCAGACCGACCAAATCAAACAAGCCACCCATGCCGCCCCACTCTGGAAATACATGGCAACCCATCCGGTTCAACAATAATTGAGGTTTATGGCACACATCCGATACATACTGTTCGTTCTGCTCCTCTCCCTGTTTGGCTTTTCCCCACTGCAAGCACAAGAAAAAGCGACGCCTAAAAGCGGAGAAGGCATCACTCTTTTCCTAAAAAGGCACAACCGGGTCGGGGCAGACTATCAAAAAGAATTCATCAGATTAAATAAAAAAAAGTTAGGCAAAGGGAATACACTTTTATTAGGAGTGAAATACACACTTCCCCCCTTGCATCAAAAAGAGAGCTCCAGCTCCACCAAGCGGAAAAATTACGAACCGCTGTTCGGAAAAGCCTTGGCGTCTTACAAAGTCACTTCGTCAGACTTGAAGGGGGCCTGCTTCTATCTGGTCAGCGGACACGGAGGGCCGGATCCGGGAGCCATCGGGCGCATCGGTTCGGTCGAATTGCATGAAGACGAATATGCGTACGACATCATTCTGCGGTTAGCCCGCAACTTAATGATGCGGGGAGCGAAAGCCCACATCATCATCCAAGATGCCAAAGACGGCATCCGGAACGACCGGTATCTGAAAAACAGCAAGCGGGAAACCTGCATGGGAAAACCCATCCCTTATAACCAAGTCCAACGTTTGAAACAACGATGCGACAAAATAAACGCCTTATACAAACAAGACAAAAACGTCTACAAACGGGCGATATTCATTCACGTCGACAGCCGAAGCAAAAGCCATCAGACCGACGTGTTTTTTTATCATCAAAACTCCAGCGCGGCAAGCAAACGATTGGCCAAAACCATGCGTTCCACATTCCATCAGAAATATAAGAAGCACCAGCCCGGACGAGGCTTTTCGGGGACTGTAAAAGGCCGCAACCTGTACGTGCTGAAAAACACGAAACCGGCATCGGTCTTCGTGGAATTGGGTAACATCCAAAACCGTTTCGACCAGCAGCGTATCATTTTGAGCGAAAACCGCCAAGCACTTGCCAATTGGTTATGTGAAGGATTCGTCACCGATTACAATCGCTACAAGAAAAAATAAAAATGCGGCAAAAGATTTGGCAGTTAAAAATAAATACCTAATTTTGCACCGCATTTGAAACCAAGAAATGCAAAACGGGGTGTAGCGCAGTCCGGTTAGCGCACCTGCTTTGGGAGCAGGGGGTCCCAAGTTCGAATCTTGGTACCCCGAC
>CALUTX010000168.1 GCA_944323815.1 uncultured Parabacteroides sp.
ACCTTTGAAATTCATCCGGAAAATATTCCGATAAAGATTGTCTATGAAGATGAGGATTTGCTGGTTGTGGATAAACCGGCAGGTCTGGTCGTGCATCCGGGGCATGGAAATTATTCGGGTACGTTGGTCAATGCACTCGCTTGGTATTTGAAAGATGACCCGACCTACGACCCCAACGACCCGGCTTTGGGACTGGTGCACCGAATCGACAAAGACACGTCGGGGTTGCTGGTTGTCGCCAAGCGGCCGGAGGCGAAAGCGCATCTGAGTTTGCAGTTTTATCATAAAACAACCAAGCGGGAATATCGTGCGTTGGTGTGGGGCATCGTGAAGGACGACGAGGGACGGATTGAAGGCAACATCGGACGGAATCCGCGCGACCGGATGCAGATGACGGTCTTTCCGGAAGGTGATCAGGGGAAAACGGCTGTCACGCATTATTCCGTCTTGGAACGTTTGGGCTATGTGACGTTAGTGAAATGCCGCCTTGAAACGGGGCGGACGCACCAAATCCGCGTACACATGAAATATATCGGTCATACGCTGTTCAACGACGAACGCTATGGGGGAGACCAGATATTGAAGGGAACGACGACTGCAAAATACAAGCAATTTGTCGAGAATTGTTTTGCCATCTGTCCGCGGCAGGCGCTTCATGCCAAGACGTTGGGATTTGTGCATCCGCGAACGGGTGAGACGATGTTTTTCGACTCGGAGATTCCGGAAGACATGACCACGTTGATTGACAAGTGGCGCGCGTATGCAGAGACGAAAGATTTATGAGTTTAATAAAAATAATCACTGCAAATGATTGGAGGTGATTATTGCCAAATATAAAGATATGGAGATTCCGATTAATTTTGACGAAATTCGTCCGTTGAATAATGATGAAGTGAAAGACGCGATCGAGTCTTTGATTGCGAATAAAGACTTTGAGCGAGCTTTTCGGTACATTAAACCGGATGTAGATTGGGAAGCCTTTTCTGAAACCATGCGCTCTTTCAAGACAAAGGATGATTTTAAACTGCATTTAGGCTATGAAGCGGTGATGACAGTCGCGCGGAAAACAACTTTTTCGCTGACGGTTTCCGGCCGAAGCCGTCTGCCGAAAGACAAAAAACCGTGTATGTTTATCTCTAACCATCGTGATATCGTGTTGGATGCGTCGTTTCTGAATGTGATGTTGGTCGATGTCGGGTATGGAATGACGCAGATTGCGATTGGCGATAATTTGCTGATTCGCCCGTGGATAGAGACCTTGGTGCGGCTGAATAATAGCTTTATCGTGAAACGCAATGTCCCGGTTCGTCAAATGTTGGAAGTGAGCAAAGTGCTCTCGGCCTATATCCGCCATACGATTGTGGATACGAAGGAATCCATCTGGATTGCGCAGCGCGAAGGACGAGCCAAGGATTCGGACGACCGTACGCAGCCCAGTATCTTGAAGATGCTGAACATGAGCGGAAAGGGCGACGTGGTTTCCAATCTGATGGAATTAAATATCTTCCCGGTAGCCATCTCATACGAGTTCGACCCGTGCGATTACCTGAAAGCAAAAGAGTTCCAGCAGAAACGGGACGACCCGAATTTCGTCAAAAGCCAGCGGGACGATTTGCTGAGCATGGAAACCGGCATCTTGAACAACAAAGGGCGCGTCCATTTCTCTTTGGCTTCGCCCATCAACGACCAGCTGGCGCAACTGGACCGCACGCTGGACAAGAATGAATTGATCAACCGCATTGCGGGAATCATCGACAAGGAAATCTATAAACATTATCGCTTCTATCCGTGTAACTATGTCGCATACGATATGCTGACGAATACGCGTCGCTTCAGCGACCATTATGGCTTGAGCGACAAGAAGCAGTTCGAGGCATACCTGCAAGGGCAGCTGGACAAGATTGTGCTGCCCAACAAAGACGAAGCCTTCTTGCGCACGAAGATACTGGAAATGTACACCAACCCGCTGAAGAACCATTTGACAATTGACAATTAACAATTGACAATTAATAATGGACAATTGACAATTATTTTTCACCGAACGCGAAGCCTAATTGTCAATTGTCCATTGTCAATTGTCAATTGTTTTGTCCATTGTCAATTGCGGTCAAAGACCGCCAGGTCTTTCATCTTCCGGTTCATCCGGCTCAGTAGGTTCCGTTGGCGTGTTGTCGCCCGAGCCGGTGCTGCCGCCTGCGCCCGAACCCAAGCGGCGGGAGATGGCGTTGCGATAGGCGTCGATGCGAGTGTTCCAGCGCGTGATGAGGTCGGCATACTTCTCGTCGCCATTCAGGAGCGTGAGGGCGTTGATGCGCTCCACGAGGGCGCGATACGCCTTGTCGGTCGCGAGGCGCAGGGTGCGCACCTTCCCGGAGGCGTTCTTGTCGCGCTGCTCGGTGTTGTACTGGTCGGCCAGCGTCGCGCACGCCTCGTTCGCCTCCTCCAAAGGCTCAATCCATTCCGTCAGCCCGATGGCCGTCGCGTCGGCCGTATATTTCTCCGAACGAAGCTCCTGAATGTAGTTGCGGATGCGGCTTGTTTCGTCGTTATACTCTGCCTTGTCGCTCCCCTGATAAGTGGAAAGCAGTGCCGCGAGCCGCTTGGCAGCCGCGCATTTCGTCGCGTCGAAATGCTTCGTCGTGACGCGAATCAACTCGAACGACCCGGTCAGCAGCTCGTCGCGCTTCATGTCCGCCGCCTCCTTCTCGTCCGTAATGGCACTCTTCACCACCTTCATCATTGCCGCGTCTTCCGCCTCGATAGTCGCCTGATAAGCGGTAAACGCCGTTGCGACATCCAGCGTTGTGGCGTTTTTCTCCGTAATCAATGCTTCAAATTCGCGATGGAAGGTGAGGTGTTGGTTGTTCAGTAGATTTCTGTTGTTGAAACTTTGAATTTTCATGATGTATATACGTTAAAAATAAAACAATTCGTTTGAAACCTAGGGTAGGTCTGCGTCCCGCGCCTCCCGCTGGAGGCAATCACAGGGTAGGTATGGCTTCCGCGTGAGCCGCTGGCGGCGTACCTACCCTCTGATTGCCTTCAGCGGGAACGGCGCATTGCAAAGATAGGGTATTAAAAACATCCCCCGCTTGTTTCGGCGGGGAAAATAGGCGGTGGAGAGGTATGTTTTACAACATGTTTAGGGGGATTATCCATTAATAAAATATCCAATTACCTATATAGCTTTATTCCGTTCGATAAATGAATTAAAACAAAAACTATTTTGCATCAACATAAAAAATCTCATATACATATTCATCAGACCATCCTTCTACTTGCTCGAATATCTTTACCACAAATCCTTTTTCATCGACTTCATATTCGTATTCTATTGTATGATCAAATCCATATTCTCTTGTTTTGTAGTGTTTCCCTCTTTTCCCGAAGAATCCAAACATTTTTAGGCAGTCAGGATCTATAAACCATTCAGATAGTTCATTTTCTTGAAGGATAAAATTGAAATCCATATTTGTATATGGATTGTTAATATATTCTCCATACTCCCAATTTACATAAGAAGGAATATCACCGGTAAATTCAATCCTAACCAAATCTCCATCATTCCAATAAACAGTTCTATTTTCCCCATCATAATTTGAACCGTCTGCATAGATCAGATAACCATCCTCGTATGTGAAATATTCAAAATGATTATAATCAGGAACATCGCTTTCTCCTTTTGAATGATACCATCTTTTTAATACCTGAGTCTTCCCTTCTGTATCCAACTCATATTCCCAAACATCATAATATCCTCCCGTTGTATCTTCTTTTTGTATAACTGTGTTTCCTAAATATGATATAAACCAATGCCCAGATTTAGGAATTCTACCATTTTCAATAGGAATAACTTCTATAATTCTATTTTGATCATCATACTTATAGTTCCATTCTTTTTCAATTTTCTCACCATTTCTTTTATAAACAATTCGAGTGACTAAACGTTTTACTTGTACATCACCCTCTAAATAATCTGGAAGATCATTATCTGAACATCCTATCAATAACACAATCGAAGCTAAAAAGTAAACTATTTTTTTCATATAAAATTACATTTGTTTCCTGTCCCCCTCCGGAAAGATTAGCAATAAAAAAGCGTGGAGACTTGTACTTGTTGCTCGTCCCACAGTATAAAGGCTCTCGCATTGCCCGGTTAGTCGAAACGAGCAACGCCGAAAGCCCCACGCCGATGTATAATCGTACCCCTTCTTCTCTTTTCGGCAAGAGATGCAGAAGGTGGAATATATACACCCTGTGAGCATTCACCGTTGCTTTGTTTTTGACTAACCCTTTGAATTTGCGAGATTCTTATACTGTCAAAACCAAAGCGTAAGTAAACGCTTTTCTTAATATGTCTGCTACCCGCCCCTTGCACACATCGGCATAGGTAACAGGCGCAAAGGTAAAGATTTAATTCATACGGGTAGCAAGAATGCAAGATTATTCTTTCACGTTTTATGTAGAGACGTGGCGTGCCGCGTCTCCCTTCACGTTTGTTTTTCACGCGTGCAAGGAGACGCGGCACGCCACATCTCTACGGCCTTGTTTTTGTAATGGAATGTTTTACAACATATCCGGAATTGTCAATTGTCCATTGTCAATTCTTCCGGACTTGTACGCGCCGTGTCGGGTCGAGGTGCGTGTTGCGGTAGTCGATTTGCTGGATGACGTTTGCAGCCAATTCTTGGAATGCCTGTCCGGTGATAGTGTCCGGGGCGAGGGCGACCGGTTGACCGCTGTCGCCGCCTTCGCAGATGCTTTGGACGATAGGGATTTGTCCCAACAGGGGGATATGCAGCTCTTCCGCCAGTCGCTTGCCGCCCTCTTTGCCGAAGAGGTAATAGCGGTTTTCCGGCAGTTCGGCGGGCGTGAACCAGGCCATGTTTTCAACCAGACCCAAGACGGGGACGTTTACCTTCTCGCCGGTGAACATGCTGATGCCTTTGCGGGCGTCGGCGAGGGCCACCTCTTGCGGCGTGGTCACCACGATGGCGCCTGTGACGGCCAGCGTCTGTACCATGGTCAGGTGGATGTCGCTGGTTCCCGGCGGCAGGTCGATGAGGAAGTAGTCCAAATCGCCCCAGTTGGCGTCGCCAATGAGTTGCTTCAGCGCATTGCTTGCCATCGCCCCGCGCCAAAGTACGGCATCTTCTTTATTGACAAAGAAACCGATGGAGAGGAGTTTCACGCCGTAGTTGGCAGCCGGTTCGATCAGCTCGCGGCCTCCGACTTCGACCATGTAGGGGCGGGCCTCTTCTACATTGAACATTTTGGGCTGCGAGGGACCGAAGATGTCGGCGTCCAGCAGTCCGACTTTATACCCTTGCAGGGCAAGCGCGACGGCAAGGTTGGCCGCGACGGTACTTTTGCCCACGCCGCCTTTTCCGGAAGAGATCGCGATGATGTTCTTCACCTCCGGCAGCAGTTTGTCCGGTTCGGGGCGGGCGGCTTGCCGGCTTTCGACGGTGATGTTGCCTTTGATGTCGACGTCGTTCCCCACGTAGGTGAGGATGGCGGTTTCGGCTGCTTTGACGACGGATTTGATAAACGGGTCGTTGGGTTTCTCGAACAGGAGTGAGAAACTTACTTTATTCCCTTCGATTCGGATGTTGTCTTCCACCATGCCCATCGAGACGAGGTCTTTGCCTGTCCCGGGATAGCGGACTTTCGACAGGGCGTCTGTGATTAGTTTAGGATAAAGAGTTGTCATATCTGGAATGTTTGTATAGTTATTTCCCTGCGGCCAACGCGCTTCGTTTGCTGCGGTTGAAGCTGCGATAGGAATCGTATTCGATTTCGATGTCCGGTTCGATGAGTTGTTCCCGCTCTTCGCAGACGAATTGGATGTACTTGATGTTCAGCCCGCGGTCTAACCACTGTTGTTCGTAATAGGTCTTAATGGACAGAATTTCATCTGTGATGCCCGAGTGGTACAAATCGTCGGTGGCGACTAAGACGGGGTAGCGGTTGGCTTTAGTCATTTCGCACGTATAGGTGTAGAGGAAGTTGCTGTCCGTTTTCAGATGGATGATGCCATTTTCCGCCAGAATTTCCCGGTAGAGCTTCATGAAGCGAGTGGAGGTAAGCCGTTTGTTCACCTTTTTCATCTGCGGGTCGGGGAAGGTCAGCCAAATCTCTGTCACTTCGCCGGGTGCGAAAAAGTGGGCAATCAACTCGATGCTGGTGCGCAGGAAGGCAACGTTGTTCATGCCCTTTTCGAGGGATTCTTTGGCGCCGCTCCACATGCGGGCTCCTTTGATGTCGACACCGATGAAGTTCTTATTCGGAAACAGTTGGCCTAATCCAACCGTGTATTCCCCTTTCCCGCATCCCAATTCGAGTACAATCGGGTGGTCGTTCTTGAAAAAACGCTCGTTCCAATGCCCTTTTAATTGGAATCCTTGCGCTTGAAGCACCGCGAACGGATATTGGAAGACATGCGGATAACCCGCCATATCGTCGAACTTTGCTAATTTATTCTTTCCCATGCGGCAAAGGTAGTAATTTTCATACAACAAAAAAACGGGCTTGTCGCCCGTTTCCGCTCTTCCTCTTGGACTTGAACCAAGGACCCTCTGATTAACAGTCAGATGCTCTAACCGACTGAGCTAAGGAAGAA
>CALUTX010000169.1 GCA_944323815.1 uncultured Parabacteroides sp.
GTGGTCGATCGGGCCGCACTCGAAATGCGGTGAACGGGCAACTGTTCCCAGGGTTCGAATCCCTGTCTTTCCGCTGAGTATGCTGGGAAAAAGGCTACAAATCATTGATTTGTAGCCTTTTCTATATCAGATCGTTTTTTGCTGATCGTCACTAAATAAACTCCTCCAAAAACAAGTATGACTGCAACGACTTTTGTAAAGTTAAAAGATTCTATTCCCCAGTATATTGCCACGATACAAGCCACAATGGGCTGAATATAATTATACATTCCAGCCACTGTTGGACGTAAAATCTTCTGTCCTATAACGATGAGCATATAACTGAAAAAGGTTATTCCGATGACTATAAATGTGATTCCCCCAATTGTTTCTAATGTTAAATTCTTCCATTGGGTAGCCATTAGGCCATTTGCGGAAAATGGTAGGACACAAATAAATGAATAGGTGAACAACCATTTCATAATAGTAACTAAGGAGTATTTATTGCCAAAATCCTTATAAAATACGATATAAAACGCATAGCAAAATTGGGCAAATAATACCAGTAAATCCCCCCATATCGCCATGTTCTTTGCTGGTGAAACATTTTGTGCGTTTGAACTACTGCCCAAGATGAGCAATAAAGCTCCTTCAGCTCCACAAGCAATGCCCAATACTTTTTTACCTGTAATGGGTTCTTTTAGGATATAGGCTGCCAGTATCATTGCCCAAAGTGGCATACTTGTAGTTATGATCGAAGCATCGGTCGGAGAGCTGAGATGGATGCCCCAAATAAAGCAGCCTTGATTCAGTACAATTGCAAACAAGGATGCGAAGAATAAAGTTATCATATCCTTATGATTCACATGTTCTGGTTTCTGAAAAAAAGAAGTGAACCAGAAAAGAAGCATTGCTCCTCCTACTCTTAAATCGTTCATTACCAATGGACTTATTACTCCTCCAGTCATGATTAATTTGGAGACGGGAGACATCAATCCCCATATTGCGTTTGCTCCAAACATTGCAATATGCCCTTTTAAATTAGCATTCATTTTCGTGTTATTAATTTATAACTGACAGTTCGGAAGCAAAATTAGGGGATTCGTGTTGCCTATTTTTGTACTTTTGCGCTATAGTAATGAAGGAATCGACCATGTGGAAAGAAAATTTATATCGCCCTATTGAGATTCTTTTGAGAGAGCATGATGATTTTCCAATCGGAAAGCATCAGCACTCTTTTTTTGAGATGGTCTATATTCTGGCAGGTAGTGGGAATTTTGAAGCGGATGTTTTGCATAGCGAGCAGGAACATTGTTCCTATCACGCCAATGACCTGTTCTTAATCCCGCCGGACAGTCCCCATTTGTTTACGATAGCGAATCATAGCCGGTTTGTCTTTATCCGTTTTACCCGGAATTATCTGGTTGACTATATAAACTGCCAGTTTGAAAACTGTCTGGAGATACAGGCTGCATTTCGGCTTAATTTGTCCGAAAGCGATTCCGATAGCGTCTCTCAACTGATGCATCTAATAGTTGGCGAGATGAACCGCAAATGCAATCTGTCTGAATTATTGTTACAACATTATGTGAACAGCATCATCCTTCTTTGCACGAGGAATTTGTCTGCAATCACATCGGAGTATGACAACCTAAGCAATAATAAACCCCAGTATATGCTGCAATACATCCAACAACACATTCACCAACCGGAACTTCTGACCCTAAACATTTTGGCAGATAGATTCCATCTCTCCCCGAAATATGTAGGACGTTTTTTCAAGCGGAATTTTGGAGAGGACTACAAACAATATCTTTCGAGAAACCGTTTGAAGCGGGTAGAAGACATGCTGATAAACACCCGAATGACGATTAAGGAAATTGCCGCTCAAATGGGATATGCCGATTCTTGTTATCTCAACAAACTCTTTATCCAACATCATGGCATGACTCCGTTACAGTTTCGGAAACGGAACTCGCATCTGTCTGGCATATTGAAAAGTAATCAATGATTGGTTTATGAATTTGACTTCAGACGAAAAACATTTTATTCAAGAACACGCAGCAGACGATTTGAATCGTCTGTTGCTTGCTGCCTCTCGTTATCCGGGAGTGAATGTGCCGTTTTTGGTAGACCAGATTGCGGTGCGCAGGCAGTTGAGGGATAAGTTGCAGGCATGGGCGGAAAATGAAGAGTTGGTGTTTCCGGCGCGAATCGCGGCTGAACAGTGTTCGTCAGAACAGACGGCGGTTTATAAACAACAGTTGGTCGATACGGATTGGACGCTTTGTGACTTGACTGGTGGTCTGGGAGTAGACAGTTATTATCTGTCACGGAAGGTACGGGCGTTGACATACGTCGAGCGTTACGCCGGATATTGCGAGGCGGCGCGGCATAATTTCGAGTTTTTAGGGGCGGATAACGTGACGGTGGTAAATGCCGATGCAACGGAATATGTCCGGGAGATGCCATCGGTGGATGCGGTCTACCTCGACCCGGCGCGGCGGGGTGAGAGCAACAAGCGGCTCTTTGCCTTGCACGATTGCGAACCCGACTTACCTGCCCTGTTGCCTTCCATTTTGCTGAAAGCGCATTGGGTGATTGCCAAAC
Organism: uncultured Parabacteroides sp.; assembly: GCA_944323815.1. Taxonomy (GTDB): domain Bacteria; phylum Bacteroidota; class Bacteroidia; order Bacteroidales; family Tannerellaceae; genus Parabacteroides. The sequence continues at coordinate 2,590 of CALUTX010000169.1, forward strand.
TCTCGCCGATGGCTGATTTACAACAAACCTTTTCACTGCTGCCCGGTACGACGGCGGTGCATGTGCTTTCTGTCCGGAATGAATGTAAGGAACTGCTTTTTGTTATCGGGCGGGAAACGCGTGTGGTTTCTCCCACCATCCATTGTGTGAACTTCCTGTCGGACGAAACGGAATCTACTTTTATTTTTACATGGGAAGAGGAGCGAACGGCTGAAACGCGTATGGCGAATTCGGTCGGGGCATATCTGTATGAACCTCATGCGGCGCTGTTGAAGGCGGGCACATTTAAACTGTTGGCTGTTCGGTTGGGTGTCGAGAAATTGCAGGTCAGTAGCCATTTGTACACGTCGCAAGAGTGGATACCCGACTTTCCGGGTCGCTCTTTCCGAGTGGAGGCGGTCTATCCCTTTAGCGGGAAACTTTGTAAGACGCTTGTTCGGACCATTCCGCAAGCGAACATCACGGTCCGCAACTTCCCGCTCTCCGTTGCCGAACTGCGTCGACGGACAAAGATTGCTGAAGGCGGTTCCGTCTATCTGTTTGCCACAACGCTGGCAGATGGGAGCAAAGTCGTGATTGCCGGCTCGAAGCTCAAGTAAACAGGAGTAACAACAGTTGCGCGGAAATCACGCGGATAAACATGGAAAGCGGATAGACTGTCGCATAAGACACGGAAGGCTCGTCGCCCGGCACGGTTGTATTGGCATAGTTGAGTGCCATCGGATTCGCCATGCTTCCACAAAGCATTCCCACGTTGTGCGCATAGTCCAGTCCGCAGAAGCGGGAGGCGATGAACCCGATAATCAGTACCGGCACGATGGTCAGGACAAATCCCAACCCAATCCATTGCAACCCTTCGGCACGGAAGACCGTCTCAAAGAAGTGCGCCCCCGAGTCGATGCCCAATCCGGCGAGATAGATGATGATACCCAGTTGCCGCAACATCAGATTGGCACTCATTGTGGTGTAAGTCGTCAGGTGAAGACGCGGCCCGAAAGCCCCCATCAGGATACCGACGATAATCGGTCCGCCCGCAATCCCCAGTTTGACCGGTGTGCTCATGCCAGGGAGCGAGATGGGAAGGACGCCCAACAACATCCCTAATGAGATACCGATGAAGACCGATAACAGGTTCGGATTGTCCAGCCGTTGTATCTCGTCCCCCAAGATCTTTCCGACGGTATTGACCGAGTTGGCCTCGCCCACGATGGTCAGCCGGTCGCCAATCTGGAGTCGCAGGTTCGGAGAGGCAAGCAGGTCGATGCCCGCACGGTTCACCCGTGTGATGTTGATGCCATAGAGGTTCCGAAGGCGCAGCGAACCGAGCTTCACTCCGTTTACGCGGCTGCGTGTCACGGCGATGCGGCGCGAGATGAGTTGGCTGTCGATGGCGTTCCAGTCGATGTCCGCCTTGTTCCAATCTACATTCTCCTGCTCACCGAAAAGCACCTTGATATTCTCCACGTCCGCCTTCACCGAGATAATCAGCAGGTGGTCATGTTCTTGCAACTTCGTGTCGGAAGTCGGGATGCTCACCTTCCCGTCACGCCAGACACGGGAAATGACGAAATGGCGGTCGGTCAATCGCATAATCTCCTTGATACTCATGCCATAGATAGCCGGATTACAGACTTGAAACTCGGCAATATAGGTTGTCATGTCCCGATGTTCGTCCTGTTCCACCGGATGCTTTCGGGCGAAGATCGCCCGAAGGAGAATAATCGCCAGAATCACGCCCACCACGCCCAGCGGATAGGTAACGGCGCAGGCAAGCGCCATATCGGTGACCCCCTTCGTGTTCGTCGGGTCTATCTGAAGCAATGCCTGTTGGGCTGCACCCAAAGCCGGCGTATTGGTGACGGCGCCGCAGAGCAACCCCACCATATCGGACAGCGCGATTCCCGTTGTCCAATGCAAAACCAAGGTCAACAGCAGTCCCAGCACAATGACGCCCAGCCCCAGCAGGTTCATCGTCATGCCCCCCTCTTTCAAGGAAGAGAAAAAACCCGGCCCCACCTGCAACCCCAGCGCGTAGACGAAAATGATTAATCCGAAACTTTGTGCAAAGTAGAGCATATCTTTGTTGACCACGATTCCCAAATGCCCCGCCAGAATGCCGGCAAAGAACACGAACGTGATACCCAGCGAGATACCGAATATCTTGATCTTCCCCAAGTACAACCCGATGGCAGAAACCATCGACAAGAGGATAACCGCTTGAATCATTGTCGGTTTAAAAAAGGCTTCTTCTAACCAATCCATACGTTCCTTTGTTGATTGAGTGCGCAAAGATAGTAGATTTAATTCATTCTTTATTTCTGTTGAGTCTTTATCTTTGAAGTCAAAAACAAATAAAGGATGTCATTGCATATTATTCATACCGCCGACTGGCATTTGGGGCAGAGTTTCTTCGGGTATGACCGGGAGGAGGAACACGATGCGTTCCTTGCGTGGCTGGTCGGGTTGTTGGCCGAACGGGAAGTGGATGTGTTACTCATTTCGGGCGATGTCTTCGACGTGGCAAACCCGTCGGCAGCTTCCCAACGCCGTTTTTTCCGCTTCCTGCGCGAGGCAAACCGGCACAATCCCTCTTTGCAGGTGGTGATTATTGCTGGAAATCATGATTCGGCAGCCCGTTTGGAGGCTCCGATTCCGTTGTTGGAGGAGTGGAACACCTCGATTGTCGGACTGTTGCCTCGGACGGAAGCGGGGGAGATTGATTATCATTCCCTTTTAATTCCTTTGTTTAATAAAGAACGGAAGCGAGAAGCCTTGTGTTTGGCTGTCCCTTATCTCCGGCAGGGAGATTATCCTTCCCCGGAGGAAGAACCAAATACTTACGTGGCAGGTGTCGGCCGGTTGTATCGTGAATTGTACCGGTATGCGAATACGCGAAGGAAAAAAGGTGAGGCGCTTGTGGCTATGGGGCACCTCCATGCGACGGGGGCGGAGCTGTCGGACGACGACCGGAGCGAGCGGGTCATCATGGGCGGTTTGGAGTCGGTCGGGGTAGAGGCGTTTGATGAGGAACTGGCGTATGTGGCATTGGGGCATATCCATCGGGCACAAGCGGTAGGCGAGCGCGAGGCGGTGCGTTATGCCGGTAGTCCGCTTCCGATGTCCTTTTCCGAGCAGCATTATCGGCATCAGGTGGTGGCGTTGACGATAGAGCAGGGGCAACTGATCGATTGGGAAGCCATTCCCATCCCGCTGCATGCGCCTTTGCAACGGATTCCGGCGGAACCTGCCCCGCCTGCCGACGTGCTGTTGGAGCTTCAGATGCTGCCGTTTGCCGATAAGGAGGCAGACCGTAGCCGGTGGCCCTATGTAGAGGTGCAGGTCTTACTGACGGAACCGGATCCTGGATTCCGCCACCGTGTGGAGGAAACATTGGCGGACAAGGCGGTGCGACTGACCTCGATTGTCCCCTTTTATCCGAAGAAGAGCTGGCAAGAGGGGCTGACCATACAGGCCTATTCGGATTTGCGGAAGATCGAACCGTTGAAGATGTTGCAATATGTTTTTGCGGAGCGGTACGGCGGAGAGCTGCCGGAGGAATTGGAAACGATGTTTAACGATGTGATGCGGGAGGTTGCGCTATGAAGATATTGGCCATACGCGGAGAGAACATTGCCTCATTGGAGGGAGCGTTTGAGATTGATTTTACCCAAGAACCGTTGTCCTCGGCGGGCATATTTGCCATTTCCGGACCGACGGGTGCAGGCAAATCGACGTTGTTGGATACGATGTGTCTGGCCCTGTTTGGCTGTACGCCGCGCACGGAGCAGGCACGGGAGAACAAGGTTCGCCTGCAGGATGTGAACGACGAACAGTTGGCGCAGAGCGACCCGCGTTTCTTGTTGCGGCGCGGAACTGCTTCCGGTTATGCGGAGGTGGACTTTGTGGCGATTGACGGACATCGGTTTCGGGCACGTTGGGCTGTCGCCCGCGCAAGGGAGAAGGAGAACGGACGGCTGAAA
>CALUTX010000170.1 GCA_944323815.1 uncultured Parabacteroides sp.
TGGAAATTGATCTACTACATACTCAAAACCATCCGTCACAACCTCTTTGTCCGCCTCCTTCTGAGGTCCGGAACAAGCCGCCATCGTCATCGCTGTCATAATTGATATTATACTATTCCTCATTAGTAATTGATTATTTCCGTCCACAAAGATAACAAGAAATGCGTCCTGTACTTCACACCCAACAAAGGCTTTTACAATCAAAGTGCCCGAATCTCCTCAAGAGACAAACCAGTAGCCGCAGCAATCACCTCCGCTGCGACCTGACTTTTCTTCAGATTACGAGCAATTTCTTCCTGTTTGCGCCGCTCTCCCTCTACAAGCCCTTCTACACGGCCTTCCTCTCGGCCTTTAGTTAGCCCCTCTTCCAAACCTTCCATTTTAGCGGTGTTCAACACATCATTTTGAATCATGACTGCATCAATATGCTTTTCGTATGCATGACGCTCCTCCACAGACATATTGTAATATTGCAGTTTTTCGCGTGCCTCCGCCAATCCCGGAGCCTGTGTATCCGGACGAATGACACCGGTCTTCAAATAGCTGACCCATTCTTCCAATGGTGTAACTGCTACTCGATCAAACTCATTTACCCGAATCAGGAAATATTCCGGATAAACATCTGCCGGCGATTTAAAACCAATCACCCCCCGCTCTTTTGTCGATACCAACAATTCGTCTCCTGTATGCACGCCGATGAAATCCGTCTTTCCGTGATATAAATAGTCACTTCCCTGCCCTATATCGAAATACAAAATACTAATCGAATACACCTTCTTCACCATCTCGTAGCTTTGCCCCAACTCGATGTGCTCCGTTACGGCTTTCGCGGTTCCATAAAGAATCCGTTCCAAGTAATAGAGTTCTCGCGTATTCTGTACCTCTACAATAATGATTTCGCCTTTACTGTTCTTTGCCTTAATGTCCACCCGGTTGAATTTGTCATCCACATACAGTTGGTTACTCTCACTTTCCAAGATTTCCAGAATCGTCACCTTCTCACCCAGCAATACCGTCAGAAAGCCTTCCAACACGCCGAAATTCGCTTTCTGTCGTAAAAGTCGCTTGATAGCCCAGTCAAAACGGACACATTGATTGTCAAATCCTCCCATACGTACCTCCTTCTTTTTGGCTTTCACCTCTTTTTTCTTTTCCATAGCTTCTGTCTTAGTTATTATTGTTTAATTGGATAGACAAAGATAAGTTCTTTATAGGTATATAAAAACAGATGGATAGAAAAATTCTTCTACTCGGAGCTTACTTCAATTTACATTTGGAGAAACATTTTTTAACCACCGCCCCAATCTCTCTCAAGAAAAAGTCTCTACATTTGTCAATACTTACACTTTACAAACTTGAAAAACGAAATACACGATGACAAGAACCAACAGTCTATTCCTCTTGCTGCTTCTGATTTTCACAGGTTGCTGTACAAACGAAAAGAATACGGATGAATTTGATTTGCTATTCCCTGAAGAATCTGTTTCATTCGAACAATCCGACCTGTTTAAAAACAAACGAATCATTCCGTTAGAAACACAAGGAGAATTTTTTGTCGGAGGTTATCCTTCTCTCTTATTAGACGAAGATTTTTTTGTCTATTCAAGGCTTCAAGAAGGAGAAATATTTTGTTTTGACAAACAAGGGAAATTCAAACACACCATCGGGAAAGTCGGTCCCGGACCGGAAGAATATACCGAGCCGACGGACGTCTGTTTGGATAAAAAGGAGAAATGTGTCGAAGTACTGGCTCTCAATTCCATCTGCCGATATACATACGACGGCAATTTCACGGAGAAAATTTCCATCGATTATCCGGCTTTTTCTTTGCATAAAGAGGACAAATCTTATTGGTTGTATATCGGAAACAACAAAGCTTACAGTGACCATAAACTGTTTAAAGTCAACCGAGCAACCCATCGTGTAGACGAATATTTGGATGCCCACCCGAATCTCCTGCCACTATCTGAAAACAATTTCCACAAAAGTGGAGCTTATACGACTTTCCACGAAAGTTACAACAACCGTGTCTACCGAATCGAGCAAGATTCTTTACTGCAAACCCATGCGATTTCGTTCAAAGAGTTGAATCTCAACCTGTCCAACTTTCCACAAGACCCCATGGCATTAATCACACATTTAAAACAAACACACTATGCGAGCCTGCGATGTTATTTAGAAAACGATGATTATATCTACATACAGGTTTTCGAAAACATCCCCAACGAAAAAGAGGGGAACTTCTTTCACTGGTTCATAAACAAACAGACGAAAAAACAGACAGTCGTCAAACAACCTCAAAACATTTCACCGGACTCTTATCTGTATGCGCCGCAACTATTGACAGCCAACAATGAATTATATTTTATTGGTTATCCGTTAGAAAAAGAAAGTGATGTCGCCGATGTAAATGAAAATCCGTCCGTCATCATACTCTCTATTTCCGGCGTGTAAAGAAAGAAAAGAAATTATTTTTCATTTTCTTGTCTATCAATCAAAATATTTCTACCTTTGTGCCCCGTAAAGGAAGAGAAACTCTATTAGAATCTTTGTTTTTGTTCGTGATGCAGTTCAAAAAATAGAAGACACATAGCAGGAGTTGACTTAATTTCGTAATAATCAAAAGAAGAATTTTAGCAATGTCGAAAATTTGTCAAATTACTGGAAAGAAAGCAATGGTTGGCAACAACGTTTCTCACTCTAAAAGAAGAACGAAGCGTAAATTTGATGTTAACCTGTTTACAAAAAAGTTCTATTGGGTAGAACAAGATTGTTGGATTAGCTTGAACATTTCAGCAGCAGGCTTGCGTGTCATCAATAAATTAGGTTTGGACGCAGCTATAAAAAGAGCCGCTGAAAAAGGTTATTTAAACGCTTAATTTGAGGAGGAAGAGATATGGCAAAGAAAGCAAAAGGTAACAGAGTCCAAGTTATTCTGGAATGTACAGAGCATAAGGATAGCGGTATGCCGGGAACTTCGCGTTATATTACTACTAAAAACAGAAAGAATACAACGCAGCGATTGGAGTTAATGAAATATAACCCAATCTTGAAGAAGATGACATTACACAAAGAAATTAAGTAAATAGGAGATTAAACAATGGCAAAGAAAGCGGTCGCAACATTTAAAAAAGGTGACGGACGGACTTATTCAAAGGTCATCAAAATGGTAAAGTCACCCAAAACTGGCGCTTATATCTTCCAAGAGGAAATGGTTCCGAATGAAGCTGTAAAAGATTATTTTGCGAAATAAGCATATACGCATTATAGACAAAGGGCGAAAAGAGGTTTTTCCAGACAAACATGGAAAAACCTCTTTTTCGCTCTTTGTCATACAGAATAATTCCTTACTTTTGTATGATTGAATACAAACGAGAATCATTAAAATAAAAAACAATATAAACAGTTAAGAACCATGCGATTTGATGTATCCAGTACGGCGTTGTTATCACGTTTGCAATCCATCAGCAAAGTGATTGCCTCTAAAAACTCATTACCCATATTAGATAGTTTCCTTTTTCATTTGGAAGGAGAAAAACTAACGATTACGGCCTCTGACGCCGAAACACGTTTGGTCACTTCCATTGAAGTAATGAACACACAAGGCAATGGTATTTTCGCCGTTTCTTCCAAAATCCTGCTTGACCCGCTGAAGGAACTGCCCGAGCAACCGTTGACTTTTGACATCAACGACAACAATTTGGAGATCTTCATCCATTTCCAAAACGGAAAATATAATTTCATTGGACAAAAAGGCGATACGTATCCACAGCAAAAACCGTTGAATGAAAATGCGATTTCGATTCTGGTCGATGCGCAAATGCTGGCAAACGGAATCAGCCGTTCCTTATTTGCAACAGCTGACGACGAACTCCGTCCGGTCATGAACGGTGTCTATTTCGACATCCATACCGACGATTTAACGTTTGTGGCTTCTGACGGACACAAATTGGTACGCCTACGCAATTTCTCCGTCAAATCTCCGGAAAGAGCCTCTTTCATTTTGCCGAAAAAACCGGCCACCTTGCTGAAAGGTCTGCTTACGAAAGAAGAAGGCATGGTCAACATTCAATTTGATGACAACAATGCCTACCTACATTGTGCCAATTTCGAGATGGTTTGCCGGCTCATAGAGGGCCGCTATCCCAACTACAACAGTGTCATTCCACAAGCCAACCCATTCAAAGTAACAATCGACAGGGTTTCATTTTTGAACGCGTTGAAACGGGTTTCTGTTTTTTCAAATCCGGCAAGCAGTTTAGTCAAATTGCATCTGAAAGGGAATGAAATGGTTGTATCGGCACAAGACATCGACTTCTCCACTTCCGCTGAAGAAAAAATCGTTTGCAACTACGATGGAGATGAACTAAACATTGGCTTCAAAGCGACTTACCTAATCGAAATTCTGAGCAACATCAATTCGGAAGAGATTTTGTTTGAATTAGCAGATCCTTCACGGGCAGGACTCATCATTCCTTCTGAAAATGAAGAGAACGAAGATTTATTAATGTTGTTGATGCCCATGATGTTAAATGATTAATTGACAGAGAAGAGATGCAATTGAATCTTAAAAATCCGTTAGTGTTTTTTGACTTGGAAACGACCGGCGTCAATATTGTAAAAGACCGGATTATCGAAATTTCCTTTGTCAAAGTCTGCCCAAACGGACAAGAAATCTGTAAGACAAGACGAATCAACCCCGGTATGCCGATTCCGCCCGAATCGACAGCCATCCACGGAATCACGGACGAAGATGTCAAAGATTGTCCCACATTTAAAGAAATTGCCAAATCATTAGCCGCTCAAATCAAAGGATGTGATTTGGCCGGGTATAATTCCAACCGGTTTGACATTCCACTGTTAGCAGAAGAATTTATCCGTGCGGGAGTCGATATCGACCTTAACCGACGTAAATTCGTGGATGTACAGACCATTTATCACAAGATGGAACAACGGACACTGGCTGCTGCTTACAAATTTTATTGTAACAAAGATTTGAACAATGCACATACCGCCGAAGCGGACACAATGGCAACATACGAGGTACTGAAAGCGCAGTTGGACCGATACCCCGAATTACAAAACGACATCGACTTCTTGTCTAAATATTCCAGCTACAACAACAATGTTGATTTCGCCGGACGTATGATCTATAATGACAAAGGAGAAGAGGTTTTCAATTTCGGGAAATACAAAGGTCAACTTGTAACAGATGTCCTAAGAAGAGATCCGAATTATTATGAGTGGATTATAAACGGCGATTTTGCACTAAACACAAAGAAAATATTAACCGAAATAAAACTAAGAGGATTAAACTCTAATATAAAAGGATGAACAATTTCGAATTTTGCAATCCGGTTAAGATTGTTTTTGGGAAAGGCTCAATTGCAAGGTTGTCAGCACTGATACCGAAAGAGAGCAAAATCTTGATGGTCTACGGCGGAGGAAGCATCAAAAAGAACGGCGTTTACAATCAGGTAAAAGCAGCCTTACAAGGGTTTGACGTTACAGAGTTTTCCGGCATTGAAGCCAACCCACACTATGAAACCTGCATGAAAGCGGTAGAAATAATTCATAATAAAGGGATTAACTTCCTACTGGCAGTGGGCGGTGGCTCCGTAATCGACGCCACAAAATTCATGGCAGTGGCTGCCCGGTTTCATGGGAATGCGTGGGAGATTTTATCGCAGTGCAAAAAAATTGAATGCGCACTGCCTTTAGGAACGGTTTTGACCCTGTCTGCAACGGGCTCAGAAATGAACGAACGGGCTGTTATTTCACGTGCTGAGACGCACGAAAAGCTCAACTTCTCCAGTCCGCTGATTTTCCCCAAATTCTCCATTCTCGACCCGGAGGTAACCTATACTTTGCCTCCGCGTCAAGTAGCGAATGGAGTGGTTGATTCTTTCATCCACGTAGTCGAACAATACTTGACATACCCCGTAAACGCGAAGGTACAGGATACTTTTTCCGAAGGATTGATGCGCGTCATCCATGAAGAGGGGCTGAAGGTATTAGACAATCCGCATGATTATGATATTCGTGCCAACCTGATGTGGGCTGCGACCAACGCACTGAACGTCTGGATTGGAATGGGCGTTCCGCAAGACTGGTCGTCACACCGCATGGGATACGCTTTGACCGCCCAGTTTGGCTTGGACCATGCCCAAACATTGGCGATACTTCTACCGGGCGTCATGACCTATATGTTCAAAGAAAAGCAAGCGAAATTGGCACGCATGGGTGAAGTCGTCTTCGGCATCACAAATGGAGATGAAGCCGAGAAAGCCCGTCAAACCATTACTGCATGTGAAGCCTTTTTCCGCCAGATGGGATTGAAAACCCGTTTAAGCGAATGCGGCATTACGGAAGAAGATTTAGACGCATTAGTTGCTCCTATCGACAAACAGGGATGGAAATTAGGCGAACATCACAACATCGACAGCCGGGTCGCACGTGAAATCATGAAATTAAGATTGTAAACATGTTGAAAGGGAAACATATCATACTTGGGATTACAGGCAGCATCGCCGCTTACAAGGCCGCTTACCTCATCCG
>CALUTX010000171.1 GCA_944323815.1 uncultured Parabacteroides sp.
CCTTGATTGTTGAATAAAAATATATTTTTGGATCCTACGATTACAATATATTCATCATTGCAGAGTACTTGTTTTACACGGGAAATCAAGGACTCGTCGGTTGTTTCCAATTCAATTTTGTCGATTCTTTCAGCAATTGTGGAGAGTGGAATATCAACTAAATCATGTGTATTTACCGGAATTGTAAATAAATCGTTTTCTTTCTTTTGACAAGAGATAAGAAGAATAATTGCAATGAAAAATAAATATCTAGACATGGCTCTGTTTGTTTATTGGGATAATGTGCCAAAAATGCAATATGTTGTATATTTAACATCTATATTGCAAAATTGACACATTGTCATTTTTCTTTTAACTTAAAAAGCAATCTCCTTTTACATAGCCTAAAGAATAACACAAATCATCTACAACTGATGATGCATCATTTTCATTTTCAGCAGTAACATTGAAACAAGGGACAGATCCTCCCGTTCCACAACAACACCGGTAAGTGCCTTTTCCTACAATCCTTTTCATCTCTTCTTTACTAAGAAGACTTTCTCCTTTTACTAAGGAGATCCTTGATAAATGTTTCATACTCAGAATTAATTAAAATAGTTAATGCATTATTGCGAATGTTTATTCCTTGACTTTTATGATTAACAAGTTGTTGTCTATTATGCTATAATAAGTATTATGGTCAATTGGGGCACTGATTGTCCCTGTTCCTGTATGATAGATATCGTCGATAATTCCACGTGAACAAGTTGATAAGTTGGTTGTAAAGTCTGTCAAATAGACATACCATTTTCGGTTAAGAATGTATTGTATAAACCGATATTTCCCGATATAACCGGATCCGGCAGCGAGCACATTTTGATCGGCAGACCAATTAATTATAACTTCGGCTTTCATATTGGTTACTTTCCATATTGTATTTTCCTTTAATATAGAAGATGGAGCAAATAGTCCAAACGCGAAACAAAGCGTATTACGGTAACATGAAAAAACACAAGATGGGAAAAAATGTACCTCTGTAAGAGGTTCGCTATATTCAAAAGGGAAGACTATAATTTGACTTGACTCAACATCAAAATAAGAGAATTGATAAACGGCTTTTTTTTGCGTATCCCTTAATATATTTTTATAAGAATAGATCCAAACTCTATTATTATGAAAGAAAATATCTTCTATTCGACTTTTATTTGATCCCAAGTGTATTTTTTTCTCTTTTCCATTAGAATCATATTGATAGATATTCTTTTCTGTCGCTATATAAATGTTCTTTTTCATTGGATCACCAGTTATACCCGTAACAAAATCAGGATAACTGATGTTTTTTATCAATTTCCCTTCATTGTTGATTATCATTACATTTTTCAATCCCAATATATAGATATATTCATCACTTGGATAAAAATATTGTGTAGTTGTATTTTTAATGATGTCGTTAGGTAACTTGACCAACCTGACATTTTCGGCAATTTCAGATAATTTTACTTCGACAGTATCATCACAATGAATAAAGATACTTTGATTCTGTCCATAAGACGGAATAAAACAAAGTAATATACAAAATAGAATATTTACAAGCCGAATCATAATGGAAAAATTTTGACAATAAAAAAGGATGTGCCAAAATCATAAAATATTTGGCACATTCCACTGTTACCAGCTTAACTCATAAACAACCACCACCAACATAACCTTTGGCATAACACAACTCCCCGATAGCGAGTAATGCACCTCTATCATCTTCTGCACTAACATTTAGGCAAAAAATATCACTTCCCATACCACAGCAGCAATAATAAGTGCCTTTTCCTACGATCTTTTTCATTTCTTCTTTACTAAGAATACTTTCTCCTTTTACTAAGGAAATTCTTGACAAATGCTTCATATGCGATAATTTTAAAAAGTTACATCTGCACTATTGCAAATGTTTATATGTTTAGCCTTTCTTATTTGTCTATATAAATCATATTCCTGTCGTATTTGTTTTTCATTTATTTGTTGAACTTGACTCGACAAGAATGTATCGATTTCTGCAAAAATATCGTTGGCATCTCCTGTTACGAAGCCATTATCCAAAAGATATTGGCAGCCACAGACGAAGCCGATTAATCCGTCTTTTAAACCCAGTGGACTTTTGGGACGACAACTCGGAGATTACATTGTCTAAATAGGTTTCAGCCAATTTGCTGTAAAAACAAGAATTCAAAAAGCGTGCATATATGAATAGAGCGATTACCAAATTCATTCGGGAATGGGATAGCATGAAAGGAGCCGGTTCGTACATATCGGGCAACAGGTATTGTCGGATAAAAGCCTTGCGATATGCATTCCGAATTTGTTCGGCAAAATACTGTTGTTCCTCTTTCTTGCAAATGGATATTTGTTGGTCGTGCCAACGGTATTGTACGAAAGGCTGTTGTAAAATTTCCAACTTACCCTTTAGTGCTATGCGGCAAACCAAATCATAATCTGCCGCATATGTAAAACGTTCGTCATATCCACCTAAGGAAGTCATTAACTCTTTTCGGATGAATAATGAGGAGTGGATAAAACAGTTGTTGAGCAACAAGACTGCCCGAATCGAATCTGCATTGGGCTGCATATCCGAATAAGGCCAAAACATGGTTCCGGCTCCTATCACACAAACATCTGTATGTTTTTCCATATAGTTGTATTGTGTTAGTAGCCGATCTGGTAAAGCGATATCATCGGCATCCATCACGGCAATATATTTCCCTTTGGCTAATTGCAATCCCCGATTACGTGTTGGATAAGTTCCTCTGTTTGTTTCATTAGTTAATATTTGAATACGGGGATCTTTGAATGAATACAAAATTGGGAGACTTTGTTCTGTTGAACCATCGTCTATAATGAGCAATTCAAAATCTTGGAATGTTTGAGTCAAGATGCTACAGACCGCATCATTTAAATGTCGTTCCGCATTATAGACCGGCATGATGACAGAAATAGCTGGATGTATTAATTCCCCTCTTTCTTTCATACGAACTCGACTCTTACATTTTTCCTCCAAAGGTAAGGAGCAAAATGGTACTTTCCAAATTTTTGGGATGAATAATAAAGTGTTTTACAACATGTATTTAGTGTAAATTCTCTATTTGGAGTAAGAATTTATGAATCATGTGTTCTTTCTGTTTTTCAAAGTCGATTGGAACAGGTTCCCAATTGACTTGATCTGTTTTTTGTGGTGAATAGATTTGAACCCCTAATTCCTTTACCCATGAAACTCGGTAGTCGTTTGGATTGTTGAAAAAGATAACAGGAATACCCATTGCTATACAGGGTAAAAGACAATGCAGACGAGTCGTAATAACTAAACGAGCTTCCTTTCGGTAGATTTGTAATAATTGTCCGGCATATAAACGTTTTAATGTTTCCCGATTTCGAATGCGTATATAGTGAGAATAGCAAATGGCATCTTTTCTCAATTCTTCCGGTAACGGAATATGATGCGCATCGACGAGCAAGATTTTTCCATTTACGGGTTCTTTTTCACGATGTGGAAATGTCAACGTCATACAATAGCTAACAAACGTATTTACTCCCAGTGCGGATAATCGTTCTGCAGTGTAAGGGTCTCTACAACCGATTGGTTCATACCGTTTCAAATAAGAAATAATCTCTTTCTTTGAAAAATAATCCCAACAGTTATTATAATTGGTAATATGAAATCCCCAGAAAATCGGATGTAAATATTGTGATGACGGTAAACAAGTTGATGGACGATGTGAAAACCATCCATTCATTACAATAGATAAAGGTTTCTCTGGATTTGCATAAGCAAGTGTATCCCGATCGAAACGTTGTACTACATTCGGCAACAACCGTTCCACTGCTATCGACTGAATATTATCTCCTAAATTATTTAATCCGTGATATTCAAAACCTGCAAAAAGAGTATTAAATCGTAACATTTAGCAATTACCATTACATTTTAGCGATTGAAATTACGAAAATTTTCTCTCATCGCAACCCGTTATTTCTTAAAGAAACATAATTCAAAAGATTATTATTTTTAAATAAACCGTAAAAAAATCACCAACAAACAAAGTTCGATTATCTTGACTATATCCCCATTCTTTCTCATTTTTCAGCACTTTTTCTGACCATTTTTCGCTATTTGAGAGAAAATTTCAACCAAAAGTCGTTTGTCTTTTTGTTAGAAAAATGTTCATCAAGATGACAAAGGAAAGATTTTGGTGGGCAGTCCGTTTTTATTAGGGTACTTTTTGTTTATCGTTTACCGCTTTGAACTGACAAAATGAAAAAGCTAAACTCCGCGAGAAACGCATGCATGAGGTCGGCAACAGGGGATGGACGAAAAAATGGCTGTATACAAAGTTCAAGAGTTTCGGAAAGCCTAAAAGTTACATCTATTTACTTTTTACAGCCACAGCCCACCATTTTGTCACCATTAGGACGGTAACAATAAAAATTACAACCGTCCTAATCAGAATTGCGACCGTCCTAATAGACAACAAGGACGGTCGTAATGCTAATTGTTACCGTCCTCACTGCGATTACGACCGTCTTCATTCCAGAAGACAACCGTTGTAGTACAAATTAGTTACTGCATAATCTTAAATAAGCCCTACTTCAATAGAAAATAGCCCTTTTTATCAGTTGGCAATAGAAAATTCAAGATGAATGCTGATACTATTTTTCCTCGTTTTTAGACACTTTAATGTAAAAAATAAGAGCCAATTAAAAGTGCAAAAGAATTAGTGTATTATTTATAATTTACAAATTATCATATTCACTCTTCATCAAAAGCCTTGAGATAACACCTTTCATTCCGAATTAGATTCAAATTTTAGTTGAATTCTAAAACAAAAAAAGAGGTGCAATTCAAAACTGCACCTCTTTTCTTTTATATCTGTCTTGGACGATTATGCCTCAACATCCCAATTTTCAGCAGCCAAACGTTTGTAGCTGCGCAGACGCCATTTGGCATTCTCTTCAGCAGCAGCAAACAACTCGGCAGCTTCAGCCGGATATTGTTTTGCCACAGAAGCAAAACGGACTTCGCCCTTCAGGAAGTCTTGGAACTTGCTCCAATCCGGTTCCTTGCTGTCCAGCGTGAACGGATTCTTGCCTTCAGCTTCCAAAGCCGGGTTGTAACGCCACAAGTGCCAGTAACCACACTCAACAGCGGCCTTTTCTTCGGCCTGCGACTTGCCCATGCCTTTCTTCAGACCGTGGTTGATACACGGAGCGTAAGCGATAATCAATGACGGACCGTCGTAAGCCTCTGCCTCGCGCAATGCCTTCAACGTCTGTGCTTGGTCGGCACCCATTGCAATCTGAGCCACGTAAACGTAACCGTAAGTCGTAGCCATCAAGCCGAGGTCTTTCTTGCGTACACGCTTACCGGAAGCCGCAAACTTGGCAATAGCGCCCAGCGGAGTAGCCTTCGAAGACTGACCACCTGTGTTGGAGTAAACTTCGGTATCCAATACCAGAATATTGACGTTCTTACCCGACGCAATCACGTGATCCAAACCACCGTAACCAATGTCGTAAGAAGCACCGTCGCCACCGATAATCCATTGTGAACGTTTAACGAGGAATTGTGACAAACCGGCGATCGTTGCACAAGCCGGACATTTATCCTTCGCAGCTTCCACCATTGGGATAATCTGCTCTGCCAATTCTTTCGTCTTGTCGGCATCGTTCTGGTTGTCAATCCATGCTTGGAAAGCTTCCTTATATTCAGCCGGCGTACCTTCGTATGCGATAGCGTCTTCCATCGCCTTCTGGATACGTGCCCGCATCTTTTCGTTGGCCAATTCCATACCTAAGCCGAATTCACAGAAGTCCTCGAACAGGGAGTTCGCCCATGCCGGACCGTGTCCTTTTTCGTTGGTTGTGTACGGAGTAGAAGGCACAGAACCTGAATAGATAGAAGAACAACCCGTCGCATTAGAAACCATTTCGCGGTCGCCAAACAACTGCGTAATCAACTTCACATACGGCGTTTCACCACAACCCGAGCAAGCACCTGAGAACTCAAACAACGGAGTAGCGAACTGCGAGTTCTTCACGTTCGATTTCACATCAACCAAGTGTTGTTTGCTCTTCACATTTGCTACGCAGTAATCCCAGTTTGCAGCCTCAGCCAACTGGCCTTCCAGCGGAACCATCGACAACGCTTTGTTACCTTTGAAGCCCGGACAAATATCCGCACAGTTACCGCAGCCCAAGCAGTCCATAACGTCTACCTGCATACGGAACGCCATGCCCTTCATCGAAGCCGGAGCCTTCACCGCGATAGTAGCGAAGTTCGCACCCTTCTGCTCCTCTTCATCCAAAACAAACGGACGGATAGAAGCGTGAGGACAAACGTAAGCACACTGGTTACACTGGATACAGTTTGCCTCGTTCCAAACCGGCACGAATGCAGCTACGCCACGCTTTTCATACTTCGCCGTACCTTGATACCACGTACCGTCTTCAATTCCTTTGAAAGCAGAAACCGGAAGCAAGTCGCCATCTTGTGCATTGATCGGACGAACCACTTCGTTG
>CALUTX010000172.1 GCA_944323815.1 uncultured Parabacteroides sp.
AAAACAATCAGCTTGACCCCATGGCGTTCGACGGCATGGGCAATCAGCTCTCTCTTTATCTGTTGTACCTTTTCTTTGACATAGTCGCCTACCTGTTTCTTCAACTCGGCATTTTCCTCGATGGCTTTCCTGATGGTTTGTGACAGGTTCGGCACATTGTTGAACATGGCCCGCAGTTCGCGCAATGAATCTTGCAGCATGAATGTATAGTTCTCCGAGGCTTCGGCGGTAACAGCTTCGATGCGTCGGATGCCCGCGGCTACGGAACTTTCTGCAATGACCCGGAGCGAACCGATGCGGCCGGTCGAAGGGATATGCGTACCACCGCATAATTCGATGGACTGGCCATATTTGACAACACGCACTTTGTCACCATATTTTTCCCCGAACAGTGCCATGGCACCGAGCGCTTTGGCCTCTTCAATCGGCATTTCCCGATGTTCTTCCAGTGGATAGTCGGCACGGATTTTTTCGGCCACTAATTTCTCTACCTTGCGGATTTCTTCGTCGCTTACCTTCTGGAAGTGCGAGAAGTCGAACCGCAGGGAGTTGGGAGAGACATAAGAACCTTTCTGTTCGACATGCGTTCCTAATACTTCCCGAAGCGATTCGTGGAGCAGGTGGGTAGCCGTGTGGTTGCATTCGCATTGGATGCGTTTTTTTACATCAATTTCAGCAGTGAATGTGCCTGTTACGTCTTTAGGAAGGCGAGTGGAGAAATGAACCGGGAGGTTGTTCTCTCGTTTGGTGTCGATGATTTCGATGGTCTCGTCTTCTGTTTTCAGCCAGCCGGTATCTCCTACTTGTCCACCCATTTCGGCATAAAAAGGTGTTTGGTCGAGTACAAGCTGATAGAATACTTTGTTCTTTTGTTTGATTTGCCGGTAACGCAGAATCTCGGCGTCGCAGCTGAAGAGGTCGTATCCGACGAATTTCGGTTCGCCTTCCTTCAGAATGACCCAGTCGCCCGTTTCGACGGCAGCCGCGTTGCGGGCACGCTCTTTTTGTTTCTGCATTTCGATGTTGAACTCGTCGATGTCGGCTTCCATGCCGTTTTCGCGTAAAATCAACTCGGTCAAGTCCAACGGGAAACCGTAGGTGTCATAAAGCGTAAAAGCATCGACACCGCTGATTTTGTTTTTCCCGGCTGCTTTTGTCTCTTCCATTTTTTTGTCGAGCAGGCGGATACCGGTTTCCAGTGTGCGCAGGAATGATTCTTCTTCCTCTTTGATTACCTTCTCGATGAGCGTCCGCTGGGCAATCAATTCTGGATACGCATCGCCCATTTGTTCGATTAGAACCGGAAGCAGTTTATACATGAACGCCCCTTTCTGATTCAGGAACGTATAGGCATAACGGACAGCACGGCGCAAGATACGACGGATGACGTAACCCGCCTTGGCATTGGAAGGCAATTGCCCGTCGGCGATGGAGAAAGCAACCGCACGCAGGTGGTCGGCTACGACCCGCATAGCCACATCCACGTTCTCTTCTTTACCGTATTCTTTGCCGGAAAGGCGCGAAATCTCTTGGATAATCGGCTGGAAGATGTCGGTATCATAGTTGGAGTGTTTGCCTTGCAGGGCGCGCACCAGACGTTCGAATCCCATGCCGGTGTCAATCACATTCATCGACAACTTTTCGAGCGAACCGTCTGCTTTGCGGTTGAACTGCATGAAGACGAGGTTCCAGATTTCGATGACCTGCGGATTGTCTTTATTGACCAAATCGCGGCCCGGCACTTGGGCTTTTTCTTCCGGTGTACGCGAATCCAAATGGATTTCCGAGCAGGGACCGCAAGGGCCTGTGTCACCCATTTCCCAGAAGTTGTCATGTTTATTACCGTCGATAATATGGTCGGCCGGTACATGTTTGGCCCAATAGCGGGCGGCTTCGTCGTCGCGCTCGAGGTTCTCTTCTTTGGAACCTTCGAAAACGGTTACATACAAATCGGCCGGGTTCAGATGCAAAACGTCTACCAGATATTCCCATGCCATATCAATGGCTCCTTCTTTGAAATAATCGCCGAAGCTCCAGTTTCCCAACATCTCGAACATGGTGTGGTGATAGGTGTCGTGTCCCACTTCCTCCAAATCGTTGTGCTTGCCACTCACGCGGAGGCATTTTTGGGAGTCGGCACGTCGACGGGGCTCCGGGTCGCGAATACCCAAGATGATATCTTTCCATTGGTTCATGCCGGCGTTGGTAAACATCAAAGTCGGATCTCCCTTCACAACCATCGGCGCAGAAGGCACAATCGCATGTTGCTTGGAAGCGAAGAAGTCTTTAAATGAGTCACGGATTTCTTTTGCTGTCAACATAATCTTTCTTACTATATAGTCTCGTTAATATTCTGAAAAACAATTTGCAAAAGTACGACAAATTATTATTTTTGCGTGCATTTGAAACAAGAAAATCATTGATGAAACTTTTTAAAAGCAGGAAAACATATTATATGTATAATCCCAATACGCTCAGCTATGAGCGTGTTTACCCTTCGGCAAAAGACCGTTTTCTCGGTGTGTTGCGCCATTTAAGCATTGGGATTATTATTGGAGTAGGCGTTTTCTTCATTTTATCCCGGACGTTCGATTCGCCGGTCGAGTCGCTTTTGAAAAAGGAGAACAAACTGTTGCAGACGCAATACGAAGTGTTGTCTTTGCGCTTGGCAGAGGCACAGGATGTGTTGGACGACCTCCAGCAGCGTGACGAGAATCTCTACCGTGCTATTTTTCAGGCGGAATCCATCCCCGAGTCCGTGCGGAAGTCCGGTTTCGGCGGTTCCAACCGTTACGAGCATCTGCTGACGCTTTCCAATCCGGAGCTGGTCGTCGCGACGACAAAGAAAATGGATATGCTGACCAAACAACTGTATGTGCAGTCCAATTCGCTGGAAGAGCTGATTTCGCTGGCCAAAAACCAAGAGGAGCGGAGCCGCTGCATCCCGGCGATCCAGCCCATTGCGAATAAGGATTTGAAGCGCACTGCGTCGGGTTACGGCATGCGCATCGACCCGATTTACCGCACGCCCCATTTCCATTCCGGCATGGATTTCTCGGCGAAAGTGGGGACGGAAATCTACGCCACGGGCGACGGCGTCGTTACCTACGCTGCGTGGAAGCAGGGATACGGAAACTGCGTGATTATCAACCACGGACATGGCTTCCAGACGCTTTACGGGCACATGAGCAAGTATCGCGTACGCGTCGGGAAGAAGGTCAAGCGGGGAGAGGTGATCGGCGAAGTGGGAAACACGGGGAAATCGACCGGTCCGCACCTGCACTATGAGGTGATTGTGCGCGGTAAATATGATAATCCCGCGAAATATTACTATATGGACCTGACGCCGGAAGAGTATGACCAGATGATTCAGATTGCGGAGAATCACGGTCAGGTAATGGATTAAAAGGAGAGGGGAGGTGCAATGGCTTTGAACAAGGATAAAAATCTGAAGCTCTTTTTTTCCATCAGTGAAGTGGCGCAAATGTTCGACGTCAATGAGTCTACGTTGCGTTTTTGGGAGAAGGAATTCGAGCAAATTCGTCCGCGCAAGAACGGGAAGGGGACACGTTATTACCGTCAGGAAGACATTGATGCTGTCCGCCTGGTCTATCATCTGGTGAAGGAGCGTGGCATGACGCTGGCGGGTGCGCGGCAGAAATTGAAGGAAAATCCGGATACGACGATTCGTCACGAAGAGATTGTCAACCGTCTGAAGCAAATCAAAGAGGAACTGCTGGCGATGAAAAGCGCTTTTGAGGCGCTGGAAGCCTCCCGGAATTGAGGGAAAACCCAATTTACGCGCGTAAATCGCTTCCGCGGGCGTGCAAACCCCAATTTACGGTCGTAGATGGCATCCGCGGACGTGCAAACCCCGATTTACGGGCGTAAATTACATCCGCGAGCCTGTAAACTCGAATTTACGTGTGTAAATCGCACCCGCGGACGTGTAAATCCCAATTTACGTGCGTAAATCGCTCCCGCGGACGTGCAGGAACCCATTTACGCGCGTAAATGCAGTTTTTCAGAAAAAGCGAAAGGAAGATTGCTTGTTAAATGGAAAAAACGTACCTTCGCAACAAATTATAAAAACAGTAAAAATGGAAATTACAGGAAGAATTATTGCCGTGTTGCCGGTTGTTGGCGGTGTCAGCAAGGCCGGGAACGAATGGAAAAAGCAAGAATATGTGTTGGAAACGCACGATCAATATCCGCGTAAAGTTTGTTTTCAGATATTTGGTGCAGACCGTATCGAGCAGGCGCATATACAGGCAGGCGAGGAGTTGACTGTGTCGTTTGACATCGACAGCCGGGAATATCAGGGGCGTTGGTTTACCAACATCAACGCGTGGAAAGTAGAGCGCCCGATGGCTGCGGCTCCGCAGTCGGCTCCGGGGGCCATGAATTTGGATAATGCCGCTCCGGCAGCTGTTTCTGCGCCTCCTGCGGCTCCCGATTTCGGACCTGCCGACCCGATTGATGATCTTCCATTTTAATTCAGAATAGATAAACAAAAAAGACGAGCCTTGCGGACTCGTCTTTTTTGTTGTTTATCAGTTGATCTTTAATCCGCATTCAAGGTGATGCGTTTGAAAGAAAGAACCGTCAGTTCTTTGTTGGCTGAATGCAGATATTGTTCGATAGAAAGTTTTGCATCCTTGATGAACTCTTGCTGCAACAGCGTATTTTCTTTGTAATATTTCTGCAAAGAACCTTGTGCGATACGATCCAACAGGTTTTCCGGTTTGCCGGCCTGACGTGCTTTGTCTTTTGCAATCTCCAACTCTTGGTCGATGATGTGCTGCGGAACTTCGTCCGGACGAACAGAAACGGGGTTCATTGCGGCTACCTGCATAGCAACGTCGCGAGCCATCTGATGTTCAACGTCAGCTTGGTTGAAGGCAACGACTGTTGCTAATTTGTTACCCGGGTGGATGTATGACATCGTGGATGCACCGTTTACAAACTCGTAGGCTCCCAGTTCCATTTTCTCACCCGTTACACCGATACGATCCGTAATGTGCTCTTGGATGGTGCGGCCGTCAGCCAAAGCGGCAGCCAGCAAGTCTTCTTTCGTAGCCGGTTTCTTTTCCATGGCTACATTCAGAATATCTTGTGTCAAAGCAACAAAATCCGTATTCTTTGCAACAAAGTCTGTTTCGCATTTCAGTGCGACAATTGCTGCGAAGTCACCCTTGTCGGCAGCTAAGACACAACCTTCAGATGCTTCACGGTCTGAACGTTTTGCTGCAACTGCTTGACCTTTCTTACGGATGATTTCCATTGCTTTTTCGAAATCACCATTTGCTTCTTCTAATGCTTTTTTGCAATCCATCATTCCTGCACCGCTCATTTTGCGCAAGTGAGAAATATCAGCCATTGTAACTGCCATAATCTTTATCTGATTTCAATTAAATGAATTATTCTTCGTCTTTGTTAGGCATTTCTGCTTCATTTGCAGATTCCTCTCCCTCTTCTTTTTTAGCAGGAGCTTTCTTTATTGCAGCTTTTGCTCTCCGTTCTCTTTTAGGAGCTTCGCCTTCACCCGCAGCCTCAGCGTCTACCTTTTCGGCTTTGCGCTCTTGCAAGCCTTCGTTCATGGCTTCGCAAACAGCGTTCATGACTACTTCGATTGATTTCGTCGCGTCGTCATTAGCCGGAATGACGTAGTCGATATTGTTAGGATCAGAGTTGGTGTCGACCATGCCGAATACTGGAATACCCAACCGGTTGGCTTCGCGTACGGCGATATGTTCCTTCATTACGTCCACAACAAACAGGGCAGAAGGCAGACGAGTCAGGTCAACGATTGAACCCAGCGTCTTTTCCAATTTTGCCCGTTGGCGGGTGATTTGAAGTTTTTCTCTCTTTGACAAATTATCAAATGTACCATCTTTCGTCATTTTGTCGATGGTCGTCATCTTTTTGATGGCCTTCCGGATTGTCGGGAAATTGGTCAACATACCACCCGGCCAGCGTTCGATAACGTAAGGCATACCAATCGAAGCCGCTTTGTCTGCTACGACCTGTTTAGCCTGTTTTTTTGTTGCAACGAAAAGCACTTTTTTCCCTTGCTTGGCAAGGTTTTTCAATACTTCTGCCGCTTCGTCTACTTTAGCAATTGTTTTATATAAGTCAATGATATGGATACCATTGCGCTCCATGAAAATGTAAGGAGCCATAGCCGGGTTCCACTTCCTTTTCAAGTGCCCGAAGTGTACACCTGCTTCTAATAACTGATCAAAATTAACTCTTGACATTGTTTCTTTTCTTAAATCGTTTACATTCTTTTGTTTAACTCAATCATCAGGTAGTCTCCCCGTATGTCTGCATATAAAAAGAGTCCTGATAATTTAGATACTAAACGCTTTTTTCAGTGCTTGAGTAGTCACACTCTTAGACTTAAAATTAACGTTTACTGAACTGGAATCTCTTACGAGCTTTCGGACGTCCCG
>CALUTX010000173.1 GCA_944323815.1 uncultured Parabacteroides sp.
TCTGCTTTTGTAGCCGGCTTAGCCAAGTTTACTGTCAAGTCAACAACAGAAACATCCAAAGTCGGAACACGCATTGAAATACCTGTCAATTTACCGTTCAATTCAGGAATGACTTTACCTACTGCCTTAGCAGCACCTGTAGAAGACGGGATGATGTTACCAGAAGCAGCACGACCACCACGCCAGTCTTTCATTGAAGGACCGTCAACAGTCTTCTGAGTAGCAGTTGTAGAGTGAACAGTAGTCATCAAACCGTTTACGATACCAAACTTGTCATTCAAAACCTTAGCGATCGGAGCCAAGCAGTTTGTCGTACAAGATGCGTTAGAAACGAATTGAGTTCCCTTTACATATGTTTTTTCGTTTACACCGCAAACAAACATAGGCGTGTCATCTTTAGAAGGAGCTGACATTACAACATATTTAGCACCAGCTTGGATGTGAGCCTGCGCTTTTTCTTTCGTCAGGAACAAACCTGTAGATTCAACTACATATTCTGCACCAACTTCATTCCATTTCAAGTCAGCAGGATTCTTTTCAGCTGTTACACGAATTTCTTTACCGTTTACAATCAATTTGCTGTTTTCAACATCAGCTTCGATTGTACCGTTAAACTGACCGTGCATTGTATCATACTTCAACATGTAAGCCAAGTAATCAACCGGGCACAAGTCGTTAATACCTTCGATCTGGATGTCGTTTCTTGTTTGAGCTGCACGGAATACAAAACGGCCAATACGACCGAAACCGTTAATACCTACTTTAATCATTGTAAAAAAGTTTTATGGGTTTATTAAACATATTATTGTTCTTTCTTTTGTCACATTTACAGGGTGTTTGGTATGAGTTTATGTTTTGCCTACACCTTGTTTTTGACGACTGCAAATGTAGTTATTTTTTTTGATTGTACATATTGCAATGGAATTAAAATGTGCTCTATAACATAAATTAATCTTGGCGTTTTATCTCTTTTTCTTGAATAATTTTCGTATGATCCATGTTTGGATTTTTTGAATGCCCCAAGCGGTCAGGAGCGGACGTACAACATCCCATGCTACCGGCAGTAAACTCTGTGCCACAGACAAATAGTCGGACAGTCCGAGTGAAACGGGAACTTGTGTCGTTGCATCAGTCACCTGTTTTTGTTCTTTCGCGCGGCTTTTGTTGCTGGGGAAAAGAAGCATTGATAGACCTGACATCAACAAACTGCCGGCGTTCTCTTGTACGTAGGCAAAGTCTTCATTCAACCGTTGCTCTTGCAACAGGCAGGCTTGTTGCAGACGAAGGCGTTCAGCTTTCAGTCTCTCTCGGGGTGTCAGTTGTTGCTGATTCATCTGTTACAGGATTTGAATTGTCATCATTAGAGGTCAAGGCTGCAAGGACAAGATCTTGTACCTTATCACAAATTCCCTTTTTATTCTTGACAATGAGGAAAAATATCAGCAGATAAAGCAATGCGACAATACCAAAGCCGCATGCTGTTGATTGGAATAGATACCCTAACCAAAATCCCAATGTCAAAAAGATAAACAAAATGGCAAAAAAGGCCAGAAATAAGAGAATGATGCCATACGAGAGGACAGCGACCACTTTCCCTATCCTCTCGTATGTGTCTAACTTCAGGAGCCCTAATTTCAACTCCACGTAAGTTGTTAAATCTTTCTTCAGTTTACGGAAGATTTCACCGGATTCTTTTTCCATTGTTGTTTATTCGGCTACGGCTTCTTCTACGGTTTCAGTGGCTTCTGCTTTCCCTGCTTTGTATTTTGAAAGGGCTGAGTTGAAACCTTCTTTGACTTTGTTTACGACGCCGTTCAGTTCTTCCAACAACTGTTCCCGCTTATCGGTTGCAGCCAGGTATCCGACAGCTGCACCCACTGCTGCACCAACCACCAATCCTAATAACAATTTTGAATCTACACTTTTCATGACTTTTTCTTTTTATTAATTACTGTGCTAAGATAACAGTTTTGCCTGTGGAAAGGTTTGTTTTGCCGCTGTTTTCTTTGTTAATTAATGTTGTTGCTTCTGTACTTTGACCGCTACCCAGTTGTTCCGCTTGGCGTGAGACAACAAAGTAAGTCCGTTTCGTTTGCATTCGGTTTCAATGGCCGGGATGTCTTGCGTGTAGAATCCACTCATGTAGAGAAAAGCACCCAGTTTCATGTGAACTGCATAATGACGGATGTCATTCAACAAGATATTCCGGTTGATATTGGCAAAGATATAGTCGAATGTCCCGAATGGCGCGATTTGTTCGGCGCCTCCCAAAGCCACCTGTATATCATCCGTATGGTTGAGGCGAATGTTTTCGAGCGCATTGCGATACGCCCATTCGTCGATGTCGATGGCAACGACCCGTCCGGCCCCCTTCATCCGTGCGAGAATGGCAAGTACCGCTGTCCCGCATCCCATGTCGAGCAACTCCTTGCCGGTAAGGTCTAACTGGAGCATCTCTTGGATCATAAGATAAGTCGTCTCGTGGTTACCTGTCCCAAATGCCATTTTCGGGTCAATAATGATTTCGTATTGGAAACCCGGTTCCGGTTCGTGGAACGACGCGCGAATGATACAATCGTGCCCGATGCGTATCGGCTTGAAATAGTTCTTTTCCCACTCCTCGTTCCAGTCCTTGTCCTCTACGAATAAGACCGTATAGTGTATTTGAACATTTTCCAAAGGGAACGTTGCCAACACAGTTTGCAGGGCTTGCTCGTCGTATAAATTTTCAGGGATATATCCTTGCATTCCCTGTTCGTTTTCCGTGAAACTCTCAAACCCGATTTCTCCCAATTGAGCCGCCAGCACGTCGTTGACGATTTCCGGCTCAATGGCAGTCGTGTATGTAAATGTAACTTCGTAATAATTCATTGTGAAAATAACTTTTTATAGCATTAAGGTAATATTATTTGTGCCCATTCAGGAAGATTTTCCACATACATTTTTTTTAATTCGCCATTGACTAAGCGGAATTGCAATTGAGCGTCTTTTCCGTCAATGGAATTGTCATAAACATAAAGACGGTCAACGATGTTTGCGATTGATATACAATTTTCTATCGATTTGTAGTACCTGGAAATAATTTTCGAAATGGGTACGTCATGTCCTCCTTTCATCACTCTATTGGCAATTCTTGCGGCATTGATTGAGGGATGGGAAGTCGAAATAAAGAATACGCGAATAAAGAAACCTGCCTGTTTTGCTCGAATGATAAAATCAACTTTTTCTTCAGCGGACATTACCGTTTCAAATACAAAACTTTTATGCTCTTGTAAACATTTCTCACGTAGTTCTTCGCAATAGTTTGCTGCTTTAAAAATGGCCTCTACCGAATTCCAGTCTCCGAATTTGTTATTTGCCACTTCATCAGGATTTATATATAATATGTTTTCAGCCCATTCGTGATGTAAGAATTTTTGGGTCACAGATGTTTTACCAGAACCATTAGGGCCAGCAATGATAATCATTTCCGGTAAGTGCCGATTATTTTCCATTGCGTATATTTTCTATTGCTTTTGCCCATTTGTTTTGTTTTGCCGCTGCGTTTTTACGCATTCTTGCAAAATACGTTTCGGTAGCTTTTTGATTGCTGATTCTTGCATCTTCGGCCACTTCTTTCATGATTTGCCTTAACATTTCGTCCGTCGGCTCTTGGTCAGGACTGAAACGGTATGAATTTAATTCCTTTTCATACATGATTTTACAGTTTTATTTGTTATGTCTGCAAAGATAAAAACTCTTTCCGGTTTCTCAAAACACGCTAAAAACGATCTTGTTTTTGTATTTGAGCGTATAAAGCTAAGCCTTTATCGGTCAGCAGATACTTTTGCTGGGGATGACGTGGTTTATCGGGATAGAGAGGAGTGACAAAACCTGTTTGAATAGCAGGAAGGAGGTACAGATTCAAAAAATTGTCCCGACCTTTAAGCTGTAATCTTTCCATGATAGACTTGACTGACATTTGTTTATCACCCACGATTGTAATTAATCTTGACACATGGGAATTCGCTGTAAGTCGTTCAACTTGTCCTGTACTTGTCCTGTACTTGTCCTGTACTTGTCCTGTACTTGTCCTGTTTGTAAGATTGGGTTGTTCTTTCCATTCGGTTGTAGAATGGATATAAAGATAACGGTTTCGCAAGTCCCAATGATCGTCCAACAGCAAATTTCGGAAGAATCGTTCAAGGTATATAGGCGAATAATCAATACCTTTTTGTGCGTTCTTGTAGTTGGCGCGTACCAATGCATTGCGGAAATACCACGAATGTTTGGCAAATAAATCATTGTTCACCTGAAAACCAATTGACCGTAAATATTGGATAAGAAACACAGCAGTTGTACGCGTATTCCCTTCGCAGAAAGGATGGATTTGCCAAAGACTGGAAACGAACCTTGCAATATGCGTGATTAATTCGTCTTCGGATAGCCCCTTATAACTGAATTTACGTTCTTGCTCAATGTCATAGTCAATGGCCATGCGCAAATCTTCCCAGTTTAAGTAACTTACAGTATCGCCTTCGAGTACCCATTCCTTTTTCACTATGTCGTACTTGCGGATTTGTCCGGCGTGTTTAAAGATCCCCGTGAAAATTCGGCGATGGGTTGCGAGATAGCCGTTCGTGCTGAAATCAAGTGTGCGTGTTGAAAGTATCTTGGCAATATTAGCCGACACTTTATCTGCCTCTTGTTTTTCTTCCTCGTCGGGTTCATGATTTGTTTTTGACTGATAATAGGTTTGAATCAGGTTACGCGCCTCGTCAATCGTAATCTCTCCCTCGATATGCCGCCGTGCTGTTTCTTTTAGATAATCAGATGTGGAAAGTCCGTCAACAGCCTGTAAACCGATAGCCGTACGCCACGTGTATGCCCGTTCTTGTTTATCGGGTTCTCTCTGCTGTATGTATTCATCAAAATCCATTGTCATAGCTTTTTAGATGTTTTCGGGAATAAATTCACCCTTGCAAAAAGGTGACATTACTGATTTTTGCAAGGGTGAAATTACAATAATCTAAACGGAACTCCAAATTTGTAGCAAATGGTTGTGATGTGGACATTCTTTTCTCTTTACTTAAACTCCACATATGCATCCTCTATCGTTGAAACCAACGGGAAAGGCCCAATCGAATCGCCCAATCCGATTTCGGAGGGTTGCGGGGAGAGGAACTTTGCTTGCGTACCTTTTATCTCAGCCCCCTTTTCTGTCAGCGTCACAGTGGCAAACAGGGTCTTGTCGAAACTCATCGAATATTTCATCAAGGTGTACTTCTTATTGATTGCTTCCGGATAGCGTTTCTCTGTCTGTGTCGGCTTGCCTATCCAGACATACGAAGCGCTTTGATTTGCATATAGGTGATGCCGTTGATGACCTTTGTGTAATTGCTATGGTTATGCCCGCTGAAAGCCAGCACGACCTTCTGAAAGCCGGCCTCTTCATTGGCTTCTTCCAAAATGCGCTGCACATCCTTGCGGTTCTCCAGTTCGGTATCGATGCTCTCGTGGATGAACAGGATGCAACGTTTGTCGGTCGCCTTCAAATCCTGTTTCAACCACTCCATTTGTTCCGGATCCATGAAATCAATCTTGTCCTTGCCAAAAGCCCCATAGTTGGCTTTGTTATAAGGAATATATTTCCCCTCGTTACAGATGTTGTTCCCATCCAGCACGACAAAATGGAAATTCCCTTTGTCAAACGAATAATACCTGCCGGGCATCCCGAAACCTTTGACATACTCCTCCTTCGAGTACCGGTCTAAGTCGTGGTTCCCCAAGACATGGTATTTTTCTCCTTTGTATCCTTCCCAAATCTTTGCCAAAGGCCGGCTTACGCTGTCCATACGGATAAAGTCGCCCAGTTGAATCAGGAAATCCGCCTGTTCCCGGTTGGCAGCATCCACCACATCCTGCATCCGCTTGTCGCCGTAAGGGACATCCGGCGCGTGCAGGTCGGAGACAATCACAAATTTGATCGGTTTCTCCGGCTGGGAACAAGACACACCCACCAATAAAAAAACAAATAGTACAATAACGCTCTTCACGTTATTTCTTTTCTGAAACGGGCCATGGAAGCCCTTTATTCTTTCTTTCATTTCAATATTCAGTCTATGTAAAAATGATTTTTATTGTTTCCGCAAAAGTAATAAAAAAGAGAGCGTTCTGTCAGTTGCAACCGAAGGGTCTTGTCACCGGTAACAAGACCCTTCAGTTGCCGGTAACAAGAGGCTTCAGTTGCCTGTGACAAGCGCTCTCTGTTAGAGCTGACAGAACACCTCTGTCAGTGTTAACAGAAGCGTTCTGTCAGTGAAGAAGGAATTACAAGCCACCCGGCCGTTCCTCCTCCTCTTCTTCGCCACCCTCTTCGGGACGTCCGCCAATCCAAATCGGGGTTGATACGCTGCGGGGCGTTTTCAAGAGTTGCCCATTGCTGTACTG
>CALUTX010000174.1 GCA_944323815.1 uncultured Parabacteroides sp.
GTGCGCATGATAGCCAACGTCAGCCTGCCTTGGGGCATCACGTTGCAGGGAACGGGTAGTTATAACTCCAAACGGTTGATGGCGCAGGGGTATCGTGAACCGAATTATGCGGTCGATTTGGGTTTGCGTAAATCGTTCTTGAAAGATAAACTGACGTTGAATATCAATGTGCGCGACCTGCTTGATTCGCGTAAGTTCCGTACGGTTACCTCCGGCGATGGATTCTGGCAAGACTCGGAGAACTGGCGTGGAGGCCGGCGCATCGGTTTTACCTTGACCTTTAACTTCGGGAATATGAATAAGAAAAGAGATAACGGCGGCGGAAGAGAGAGAGAAATGAATGACGATATGGATATGATGGAAATGTAAAAGTCTTATCTTTGTCATCCAAAAGATGGATTCATGAATCGAATAGCTTTATACATAGTGTGGATTGGGTGTTGTTTCTGTTGCTCCTGCTCGCAAACACGCCAAAAGGCGGATGCCGTGCAGGAAAAAACGGAACAGCAGCCGATTGACACGGTACAGCATATATATCAGTATGGTGTTTGCATGGATTCGTTGGATATCAATGAGTACCAAATCCGGAGTGGAGATAATCCGGCGGCTATTTTGGATGCCCTTGGATTCTCTGCAAGAGAGGCCGAACGTATTACAAGGGTGTCGGCGACGGTTTTGGATCCGACCAAATTGCGGGCGGGAATGTGTTATTATACATTTACAACGCAAGATTCCGTAGCGGCCATCCGGTATATGGCGTTTGCCAAATCGCTTACCGACTATGCGGTGATTGATTTAAGCGGTGATTCGGTTCGGGCGTATGAATTCAACAAGCCGGTTTCCATTAAGCGGCATTATGCAGAGGGGACAATCACCTCCTCGCTGTGGAATGTGATGAAAGAGAAAGGGGCGGACCCGCTGTTGGCTTTGAAGTTGTCTGATGTCTTTGCGTGGCAGATTGATTTCTTTGATGTGAAAGAGGGCGATTCATTCCGGGTCATGTATGATGTGGCTTATATAGACGATACGACGGCATTGAGCATTGCTTCGATTGGCGGGGCTGTTTTCACGCATCAAGGGAAGGCGTTTACAGCGATTCCGTTTACACAGGACAGTGTTTTTGAGTATTTTGATTTGGAAGGAAACAGTTTACGGAAGGCATTTTTGAAGGCACCGTTGGATTTCTTCCGGATTACGTCGCGTTTCTCCAATGCCCGTTTTCATCCCATCCTGAAGCGTTACCGGGCGCATCATGGTGTTGACTATGCGGCCCCGGTCGGGACGCCGGTGAAAAGTATTGGTGCGGGAACGGTGGTTGCTAAAGGTTACATGGGAGGTGGCGGAAACACCTTGAAAGTAAAGCATAATTCGGTTTATACCACTTCGTATATGCACTTGAGCCGATACGCGAAAGGAATTCAAGTCGGTAGCCGTGTGGAGCAGGGACAGGTCATTGGATACGTCGGTTCGACAGGATTGTCGACGGGGCCTCATTTGGATTTTCGGGTGTATAAGAACGGGCAGGCGATTAATCCGCTTCAGATGGAAGCGCCCCCTTCGTTGCCGGTGAAGCCGGAATTGCGGGATAGTTTTCAGGTTGTCAAACAAAAGGTGTTGGCTGAATTGGATAGTTTGCGGTTGAGTAATCTTTAATCGATAGGTGATATGAAATTCTTGGGTAATATTATTTGGCTTATTTGTGGCGGTTTGCTTACGGCTTTGGAATATCTGGTCAGTAGCTTGTTGCTGATGATTACGATTATCGGTATTCCTTTCGGCTTGCAGACCCTTAAATTGGGAATGCTTGCTTTGTGGCCGTTTGGCAGTCAGGTGACGGATAATGGGAATTCGGGCGGATGCCTGAGCGTGATTATGAATGTGATTTGGATTTGCATCGGCGGTTTTTGGATTTGCCTGACACATCTTTTCTTTGGTCTGTTGCTTTGCATCACCCTCATCGGCATTCCTTTCGGCCGGCAACATTTCAAAATGGCTGCGTTGGCGCTTACTCCGTTTGGGAAAAGTATCAGTTGATTGTTATCTGTTCGACCGTGATGGGTTGGTTTAAAAAGAGAGAGGCTGCTTCGGAGAACTTGGCGGCTGATTCGGTGGTGAGGAAGCGGCGCGTATGTTGTTTGGTCAGGCGTGCGTCCATTTCCGGATGGCGATGGAGGTAATCTTTTAAACTTGCGGCCACATATTCCCCTTGTGCGAATAGCGTAATCCCGTCCGGGAGGAATTTCCGTATTTTATTTATCAGCAAAGGATAGTGCGTGCAGCCTAACACAAGTGTGTCGATGAGCGGGTCTATGGACAGGATGTGCTCTATATGTTTCCGGACAAAATAATCGGCTCCGGGTGAATCAAATTCGTTATTTTCAACCAATGGTACCCACATCGGGCAGGCTTCTCCGGTGACTGTCATAGCGGGGAACATCTTCTTTATCTCCAGCGTGTAGGAACCGGAAGAGATGGTTCCGTTTGTCCCCAAAATGCCGATATGTTTGGTCTGGCTGACGGTGTCCATCATCTCTACAGTCGGGCGGATGACGCCAAGTACCCGGCGTTGGGCATCCCATGCGGGCAAATCGCGTTGCTGGATGGTCCGCAGCGCCTTGGCCGAAGCTGTGTTGCACGCCAAGATGACTAGCTGGCAACCAGCCTTGAACAATTCCGCTACCGCCTGTCGCGTAAAATGATAAACCACTTCAAAGGAACGGGTTCCGTAAGGGGTGCGGGCATTGTCTCCCAAATAGATGTAATCATATTCGGGCATTTGCTTTTGGATTTTGTCGAAGATTGTCAATCCGCCGTAACCGGAGTCGAAAATGCCGATGGGGCCCGTTTTTGATGAGAATCTGTTTTCCATACCATTGATACAACAAAGGATGCCCTTTTCGAAAAGGCATCCTTTTGTTCCCTATTCTAACCTTCTTATACTTATTATTGAATACCTAATTTTGCTTTCACCTGTGCGGTAGCATCAATCGCTGCATCGCTTTTATAGAGCACGATTTGCGGGTCGAGGATGTAGAGATACCCGTTCTCTTTACCTACGGCTTGAATTGCATTCCGTAATTTTTCCTGAATTGGAGCTAACAAGTCAGTTTGCTTCTTCTGAATATCTTGTTGTGCTACTTGAATGAGGTTTTGTGTACGTTGTTGGATATCTTCCAACTCTTGCATCCTTCTCAGTCTGATATTTTCAGTCAATGAATCTTGTTGTGCGATGAAATCTGAATACTTTTTATTGTATTCGTCGCTCATAGCTTTCATTTCTTTTTGATATTCTGCGTCTAGAGCAGAGATTTGCTTTTGCATATCAGCGACTTCAGGCATTGCCATCATAATTTCTTGTGTGTTTACAATTGCAATCTTAGATTCTTGGGCGAAAAGACCCAATGGGAACATCATCAACAAAAAAATAACCAGTTTCTTCATTTTTCTTTCAATATTACATGTTTGTTATTAATTCTTTGTTTGTTTAAAGCGCACAAATGTAAGCATTTATTTTGAATATCCCATCTTTATCAGCACTTCATTGCTGATATCAATCTTCGGAGAGGCAAAGATGATGTTCATCGACGAGGCCCGATCCATCACCATCTGGTAGCCTTTGTCTTCGGAAATCTCTTTTACCGCATTGTAAATCTCGTCTTGGATGGGCTTCATCAGACTTTCCCGTTTCTTGTAGAGTTCGCCTTCCGGACCGAAATATTTCCGTTTCAGGTCTTGCGCCTCCTGTTCCTTTTTGACGATTTCTTCTTCCCGTTTGGATTTCATTTCGGCCGAGAGGAACACCAGGTCGCTCTGATACGTCTTATACATGTTTTGCGCTTCTTGTTGCAGCGCGTCGATTTCGTTTTGCCATTTCTTGGATACTTGGCTCAATTGCTCGTTTGTCATTTCATAGGCAGGAATATTTTTCAGAATGTATTCCATGTCTATCAGGGCAAATTTCTGCGCGTGCCCGGCACAGATGCCAAGCAGCAGCATACTACTTAAAATAATGATTCGTTTCATATTCACTTTCTTAGAATTTGACCATCTGATTGCAAAGATAAACGATTTGCCGATTGCCTGCCGGAATTAATAGACAATTAACACTTCAACAGACTTGTTGCGTCGTAGGAAATCCGCTGTGCGCGGGAAGATTGTTTTTCACGGAGGGAAAAGTAATTGACAATTGACAATTAACAATGGACAATTGACAATTAATTTCACAGAATGCGAAGCTAATTGTCAATTGTCAATTGTCCATTGTCAATTGTTTAAAATTCTTGTCCGATGACAAAGTGGAAGTTGCTTCCGCCACGCTGTGTGCTGCCGTCTGGGCGGTCGAAACCGTAAGCCCAGTCGATACCCATCAACCCGATCATCGGGAGGAAGATGCGGACACCGACGCCGGCCGACCGTTTCAGGTGGAACGGATTGAAGTCTTTCAAGTCAGACCATGCGTTACCGGCTTCGACGAAGACCAATCCGTAGATGGTCGACGAGGGTTCGAGCAGGAACGGATAGCGCAGCTCCATCGAGAGGCGCGAGTAGGCATATCCGTAGGGCGTTCCGTTACCGGCGATGCTACCGTTCTCGTATCCGCGCAATCCGATGGTCTCGGTCGCGTAGGTGCTGGAGTAGCCGCTCATGCCGTCACCTCCCATGTAGAAGGTTTCGAACGGGGAGCGCTTGTGCTTATTGTAGGACCCCAAGAAGCCGTATTCAACGCGCGTCATCAACACCGGCGTGCGCTTCACGGTGATCGGGTTGGCCAGCGGGGAGAAGATTTTCGCCTTGAATTTCCACTTGTGGTATTCAATCATGCGGTACTTATCCTCGTCTTGGTCGCTCATGTTCGCGTAGTCCTTGCCGTCCCACAACGACCAAGGCGGCGTAGCGGCAACGGAAAACATGAACTGTGAACCGCTACGGGTGTAGAGCGGGTTGTCGATGGAGTTACGCTGGAGGTTCAATTCCAGGTTGATGTTGTGGCAGTTTCCGTTCTGCACGAGGAAGTAGTCCCAGTCTTTCATCATGTAGAGCTGGTAGTTCAGGGTCGCCATGAACTGGAAGTAGTCGTCCGGCCAGTTCAACCGCTTTCCGTAGCCGGCGGCGATACCGAACATCATGATGTATTTGTTCGGGTTGTAAGCCAGCTCGTAGTTGTCATATCCGTAGCCGTAACCGTAACCATATCCGTATCCATAGCCGTATCCGTAGTAAGGATAGCCGTATCCATAATAGGGATATCCGTATCCGTAGCTGTTATCGCTTAAGTAGCGGCTGCTGATGTCCGTCTGCTTCGAGAAGTAGGCGCTGACGGAAAGCGTATTCGGTCGCTTGCCTCCGAACCATGGGTCCATGAACGAGATGCTGTATGCCTGATAGTAGCGTCCGTTGGTCTGTCCGCTCAGGGTCAGGGTTTGTCCTTCGCCTTGCGGGATGATGCCCTTGTAGGTATCGGGGTTGAAGAGGTTCTTCATTGAGAAGTTGGTGAACTTCAAGCTCAGTTTCCCGATGACACCCGTCTGTCCCCAACCGGCAGAGAACTCGATTTGGTCGTTCGCCTTGGAGGTCAGGTTGTATTGGATGTCTACCGTTCCGTTTTCCGGGTCGGGTATCGGTTCCGGCACGAGGTTTTCAGGGTCGAAGTGTCCCATCTGCGCGATTTCACGTGTCGAACGCATCAGGTCTTCGCGGCTGAAGAGTTGCCCCGGCTTCGTGCGTAATTCGCGACGGACAATGTCTTCATACAGGCGGTCGTTACCGTTGATGATGACGCGGTTGATGCTCGCCTGCGGACCTTCTTGGATACGGATTTCGAGCGAAATCGAGTCGTTCTCGACGTTAACCTCTACCGGGTCGGCACTGAAGAAGATGTATCCGTTGTTGTAATATAGGTTGGATACCGCGTCGTCGTCCATCACCAAGCGGTCGTTCAGCTTTTTCTGGTTATAGACGTCGCCGGGTTTCATGTTCAAGTAATACATCAAATCTTCGGTCTTGTATTTGGTATTCCCGACGAAGTTGATGTCCTTTAGATAGTATTTTTCGCCTTCTTCCACTTTAACGAAGATGTCAACCCGTTTCTCGTTGTAGTTGACCACGCTGTCCATTAGGATAACGGCGTCGCGATAACCGTGCTCGTTGTATTTCTGGATAAGGTTCTTCTTATCGTTCTCATACTCTTCGGAAGTGAACTTTTTCGTGCTGAATGCTTCTAAGATAGAACTTTTCCAGTCGTTGAAGAGGTTGAATTTTTCATTCGTCTTCTTCATCGCTTTTTTCAACTCGCGGTCGGAGAGGGCGAGGTTACCGTCGAAATGGATTTTGCGAATCTTGGTCTTTTCGTTTTTATCGATATAGATGTCGATAATCACTTCTCCTTCGTGTGCGACGTCGTCTTTCTGCTGGATGTC
>CALUTX010000175.1 GCA_944323815.1 uncultured Parabacteroides sp.
GCCTTTTGGCTTTTCTTTTGGTGATCCGCCTGGGGTTCGAACCCAGGACCCCATCCTTAAAAGGGATGTGCTCTACCTGCTGAGCTAGCGAATCTCCTATTCTTGTTGAATTCGGGTGCAAAGATAAATTGTTTTTTTTATCTGTGCAATATATGGGCATCTTTTTTTCAAAAGAAAAGAATTGAAAGCTGTTTTTATGCCTCGATTGTCACCAATTCATATTTTTTGCTTCCTAACCCGATGGTTTCGGCATAGTCCACTGTGTGGCGGCCGTGCAGTTTTTCGATGCGTTCCACCAACGGGCGATTGTCGTTCCCTTCTGTAGGCTGGACGGCATACACTAAGTTCAAACAGGCTTCATCCAATGCGACGGGGTCGGTTGAGGCGAGAATACCGATGTCTTTCAACAGCGGGTCGTGCGGATGTGAATCGCAATCGCAGTCAATCGAAAGGTTGTTCATCACATTTATATAGAGAATCTTGTCGCCGAAGTAGTCGGCAACGCTTTGCGCCGATGCCGCCATCGACTCAAGGAAAGCATCTTGCTCCGGCAGGTTGTTCCACAAATCGGCGGGATTAGAAACCTTCCCCGCTGTATGGATATATGTTTTGCCATTGGCAGAAGCGACGCCGATCGATTGGTTTTTCAGCACGCCGCCAAAGCCGCCCATCGCATGTCCTTTGAAATGGGCAAGGTTGATCATGAAATCGTAATTCTTCAGGTGCGTCCCGACCAGGTTGTATTGCAAGTGTTTTTTGTCTTTTACCGGCAATTGGAAATCCCCTTCGGCGTCCATGATGTCCACGTTGGCGATGTCGAAAAAGCCGTGATCTTTGGCTGCTTGGATATGGTCTTCTGTTTTGGAGCGTTTACCTTGATAGGCCGTGTTACATTCCACGATGGTGCCGTTTACTTTGTGTACCAAATCTTTGATAAGGGAGGGTTGGAGGAAGTTATGTCCGCCCGGTTCGCCCGTGCTGATTTTGACAGCCACGCGCCCGGAGGCTTTCCGGCCCAAGGCTTCGTATATTTTCACCAAGGCTTCGGGCGTAATGGTTTTCGTCATGTAGACTTTTGACGTTCCTGCGCTTGTTGCCGGACGCAACGGCAGGCTCATCCCTTTCATGTTGGAGGCGACGGCTACGGAGGCCAACGCCGTCAAGGATGTTTTCATCCAAGACCTTCTTGTCATTTTCTTTTCCATATCGAAATCGGTTGTTTATTTGTTGGTACAAAAATAGATGCTAAAAATAATCTGAAACATACCTATATTACGGTTCTGTGTACCTATATTACAGATAACTTCCTGCCTGTCCAACGCTTATTATTGTTCCTTGAGTGTGAACAACCGCAACTTCAACTCATCATCGCTATACGATTCATTGAGCGGATGGCTCTCCGAGATGTAAAGCCCTTCGGGGCGGACAAGCATGACACGCGGATTGTAGGTATTATCCGGAAAATACACCTCACCTAAGATACGAAAGTCATGGTCGGTAATGATGATGTTGAAATTCTTGCTGCCGTACATGCGGAGCAACATCGGGTCGTCGCCCTCTTCCTTCTTAATGGGCGGGTAGACGATGCGGTAGAACACATTGCGGTATTCGTCATAAAGGATCGGCCCGTAGGTGGCGGTATTGAACATATCGTCGAGCATTGCCCCCATCTCGTCCATCAACTTGACTTGGTCGAAGGTTTCGGTCTTGACGGGTACTTGCTGCACGGAATCGTGCGCAGGCGAGGTGACATATACGTTTTCCTTATATGCAAAGGAATAGACGAAACGCTTTCCGTCGAAGCAACGCCCGAAGTTCATTTCCCATCCCGACTTCTTAATTTTCTGATCCGAGCCGGGATAGTCGGGGTATTAGAAGGGCAAAGCGACGGTTTCTTTCATGTCGGTGTCGATGGTCACCGTCACGGGCTCGTGCGCAAGGAAGCGGTTGGCGTCAATCGTGACGTAGAGTTTGTTTTGAATCATCATGAGCGGGTAATCAGCATACGATTTGTATCCCGACAGCTTCACGCCATGGACATCCTCCTTCGCGTTGAACTTATCCTTTATCTCTCCCTTTTTGTTTATTAGAAAGATTTGCTCCCCGTAGGCATCTACAAGGTAAATACTATCCAAGTTGTGGATATAATACCCGCTGACCCAGCCTACGCCATTGGGCCCCTCTTTCTCGGGCTTCACCTTGAAGGCAAGTTGCCGCGTGTTCCAGTCATAAAAGAGGATGTCGTTGCTGCGCTTCTCGGCGTTTTGCATCGTGAAGTATTCCGAACCGTTTTTGTCCCGATAGAAGGCATACACATAAGGGTTGTTGCGCGTCTCAGGGTCGATGGGGAACGTCACGACTTTGTCTGTCTTTTCAAGGCTACAATTGTTGTAGGTTTTCTGCTTGCCGTCAGAGCAGGAGAGGGCGGTGACGAGCGTCAAAAGCCCTAATGCAATGGATAGATTCTTTTTGTACATGGTTTCTTAATGGATTGTTGTTTGATTCAGGCACAAATATAGTGTTTTTTCTTTCTTTTTCTCCGACGCGGTTGTAGAAGCGACGCTTCTAGCTTCCCGGCGAGAAAAAAGATGCTAGATGCAACGCTTCTAGCATCAAATTGCGAAAAAAGTAGCTAGAAGCGTTGCATCTTGCCTCTCGTCGAGAAAAAAGAGGCTAGAAGCGTTGCGTCTAACGATAAATTGTAAAAAAAGATTCAAGAAGCATTGCATCTTTCTTCTCTGTTAATAATTTGTAGCAAGAAGCGACGCTTCTTGTTTCTTTTTTAAGAATTTGAAACAAGAAGCGTCGCTTCTAAGTATATTTTGCACGGCGGGAAGGAAGAAGCGGCCGCTTCTTCCTATTTCTTGACCGGCGGATAGTCGATGGTGAAGTGCAAGCCACGGCTTTCCTTCCGTTCCATAGCTTGGCGGGTAATCAGATAACCCACGTTAATCATGTTGCGCAGTTCGCACAGCTCTTTCGAAGCCTTGCTGCGTTTGAACAAAGCTTCGGTCTCCTCATACAGGATGTCGAGGCGGTTCCAGGCCCTTGTGAGGCGCGTATTGCTTCGCACAATGCCCACGTAGGCCTCCATGATTTGGTTCACCTCCTTCATGCTCTGCGTGATAAGGATTCGTTCCTCGTTGGAGATCGTTCCGGCGTCGTCCCATTCGGGGATGTCGGTGTTGAAGTCATACCGTTCGAATGTTTCAAGGATATGTCGCGCAGCAGCGTCTGCATAGACAACCGCTTCAATCAAGGAATTGGATGCAAGACGGTTTCCGCCGTGCAATCCTGTGCAGGAACATTCGCCAAGGGCATATAACCGACGGATACTGGACTGTCCGTTCAAATCGACGCAAATACCGCCGCAGAGGTAATGCGCTGCAGGGGCAACGGGGATATAATCTTTTGTAATATCAATACCAATCGACAGACATTTCTGATAAATGTTGGGGAAATGACGCTTCGTCTCCTCCGGATCCTTATGCGTGACATCCAGATAGACATGATCTTCGCCCCGCAGCTTCATCTCCTTGTCGATGGCACGGGCAACGATGTCACGCGGAGCCAACGAGAGGCGCGGGTCATATTTGTGCATGAATTCCTGCCCGTCGAGCGTCCGGAGCACGCCGCCGTAGCCGCGCATGGCTTCCGTGATGAGGAAGCAGGGGCGATCGCCGGGGTGAAACAGGGCCGTCGGATGGAACTGGATGAATTCCATGTTCTTCACAGCCCCCTTGGCGCGATAAACCATTGCGATGCCGTCGCCCGTCGCTACCAATGGATTCGTGGTGTTGCGATAAACCGCCTCACATCCGCCCGTTGCCATGACGGTAACGCGCGAGAGGAAGGTTTCGACCTTGCCCGTCTCCTCGTCCAAGACGTAGGCGCCGAAACATTTGATGCCGGGCGTGTGGCGGGTGACGATAATGCCTAAATGGTGTTGTGTGATGATTTCGACAGCGAAATGTCGCTTGAATATCGTGATGTTGGGATGTTGTTGGATGGCGCGAATCAGGCTGGTCTGTATCTCGGCGCCTGTGTTATCCTTGTGATGAAGGATGCGGAACTCCGAGTGCCCGCCTTCCCGGTGGAGGTCGAATTCACCGTTTTCTTTTTTGTCAAATTGTACGCCCCATCGGATTAATTCTTGAATCTGGCTCGGCGCGTTACGCACGACCATCTCGACAGCCGACCGATCGTTGAGCCAATCACCCGCGATCATCGTGTCTTCGATATGTTTGTCGAAATTATCTACTGCGAGATTTGTGACAGAGGCAATCCCGCCCTGTGCGAAATAGGTGTTTGCCTCCTCCAATTCTGTCTTACAGATGATGGCGACCTTTCCTTTGTCCGCCACTTTTAGCGCGAGGCTCATGCCGGCAATACCGGAGCCAATCACTAAGAAGTCGAATTTGTGTACCATGACCATGATGTGTTTTATGGCTGGCAAATGTACGCAAAAAATAGAAAAAACCGCAGAGGTTCTCTCGAAAGTCTGCGGTTGCATGGTATATACATATGTTGAAAATTAGTTATTA
The DNA here is from genome assembly GCA_944323815.1 of uncultured Parabacteroides sp. GTDB lineage: Bacteria > Bacteroidota > Bacteroidia > Bacteroidales > Tannerellaceae > Parabacteroides. The sequence goes on from CALUTX010000175.1 coordinate 4,545, forward strand.
TAAGTAGTGTTCTATGACACATGAATTTTTTGTGTGTAACAATCTCTTGTCAAATGTCTGCATCTTTTCAGAAGTATGCGAATAAAATCCACGAACCGGAATACCTGTGTCTGCGAACGGCTTGTTTCGCTCTGTAAAGCGATTTACACTTGCATGAAAATTTCCTTATTTATTTCAAAATCGCTATCTTGCGCCGAAAAAGAAAAAAGCAATATGGTAGACAGAGTTTTTAAGTCGAAAATCGGGTGGTGGTACCACTTGACTGTGTGGGTAATGGCGATAAGTACGGTGTTGATTTTTGTAAAGACTAATAGTGTAGGAGGAATGGTTATCTTGCTGTTGATGACCTTGTTCCTCATTCACGGGATGCTGACGACGTGGTATAAGGTGACGGCTGACGGCTGGCTCATAGCCCACAGCAGCTTTTTCCCAGAAAAACGGGTGCGGATAGAGGAAATTACGGCGGTGGAAGTAACTGTGATGCCCATCTCCAGTTACGCCTTGTCGCTCGACCGGCTTATTATTTACAAGAACGGGATGCAGTGGATGCTCATTTCACCTGAAAACAAACAGGAGTTTGTGAAATTGCTCCGGCGACACAATCCGGAGATACGTATCAAAGACCCGATACTCTAAGTGTAAATCAAAATACAAGGAAGGAAAAATGAAATACAACGTAGCAATCATCGGCGGAGGTCCCGCCGGTTATACCGCTGCCGAACGGGCGGCGAAAGGTGGTTTATCTACCGTTCTTTTTGAGAAAAACGCGTTGGGTGGCGTCTGCCTGAACGAAGGATGCGTCCCGACGAAGACATTGCTTTACTCCGCGAAGGTGTACGACACGGTACGTCATGCCTCGAAATACGCCGTCAGTGCGTCTGATGCCGCTTTCGACTATCCGAAAATCATTGCCCGCAAGAATAAGGTGGTCAAGAAGCTGACGGCGGGCATTCGCATGAAGATGAAAGAGGCCGGCGTAGAAGTGGTCGCAGGCGAAGCCGTTATCACGGGGCGTGCGGCAGACGGGACAATCACCCTTACATGTGCGGATACGCAATACGAAGCGGAGCATCTGTTGCTTTGTACAGGATCGGAGACCGTCATACCTCCCATTCCCGGGTTGGCAGAAACCGACTATTGGACGAGTCGTGAAGCGTTGCAGGCAAAAGAGTTGCCGGCTTCTCTTGTGATTATCGGCGGTGGCGTGATAGGTATGGAATTTGCCTCCTTCTTTAACAGCATGGGCGTGGAGGTGCATGTGGTCGAGATGCTCGACAAGATTCTCGGTCCGATGGATGGCGAACTGTCTGCGCTGTTGCAAGTGGAATATGCCAAACGGGGCATTAAGTTCTATTTGGGACATAAGGTGATGGCGGTGCATGGCGGCACGGTCACCGTCGAAAAAGAGGGGGAAACCTTCGACATCAAAGGGGACAAGATTTTGCTCAGTGTCGGACGGCGGCCGGTAAAAACGGGACTTGGGCTGGAAATTTTGGCTCCTGAGCCATTTCGGAATGGTATTCAGGTGAATGAATACATGCAGACTTCCGTCCCGAACGTCTATGCGTGCGGCGACATCACGGGTTACTCCTTGTTGGCACACACCGCATCGGCCGAAGCGTCCGTTGCCGTAGACCATCTCTTGGGCAAACAGCGTCCGATGAGTTACCGAGCCATTCCGAGTGTTGTCTATACAAATCCTGAAATCGCGGGTGTGG